>DASPYH010000316.1:0-5220 GCA_035636875.1 Mycobacteriales bacterium
GGCCGGCCGGTCACCGTCCGGGAGGCGATCGAGGAGCTCAACCGGCGGGCGGGGGCGCAGGGCGTAGGCCGGCTCGACATGGTCGAGGACCGGCTGGTCGGCATCAAGACCCGCGAGGTGTACGAGGCCCCCGCGGCGGTCGGCCTGCTGACCGCCCACCGGGAGCTGGAGGACCTGACCGTCGAGCGTGACCTGCGACGGTTCAAGCGAGGCGTCCAGCAGCGGTGGGCCGAGCTCGTGTACGACGGGCTCTGGTTCTCCCCGCTCAAGCGCGCGCTCGACGCGTTCATCGACTCCTCGCAGCAGCAGGTCACCGGCGACGTGCGGCTGCGGCTGCACGGCGGCCGGGCGGTCGCCACCGGCCGGCGCAGCGATGCCACGCTCTACGACTACGGCCTCGCGACGTACGACTCCGGCGACACCTTCGACCAGTCGTCGGCCCGCGGGTTCGTCCAGCTGTGGGGCCTGGCCAGCCGGATCGCCGCCAGGCGCGACCTGGCCACCGATGGCTCCGCCGGAACCGCCGGCCGGGCAGCGCCGACCGCAACGTCGTGACCGGGCCGCGACCCGGCGGTGGGACACTCGGCGGCATGACGGGCAGGGCCGACCGGGACACCGGCACGACCCGGCTCTGGGGCGGACGGTTCACCGGCGCCCCGGCCGAGGCGCTGACCCGGCTCTCGGTCTCGGTCCACTTCGACTGGCGGCTCGCGCCGTACGATCTGGCCGCATCCCGTGCCCACGCCCGGGTGCTGCACCGGGCCGGCCTGCTTGACGACGCCGAGCTGAGCCGGATGATCGGGGCGCTGGACGACCTGGAGGAGGCCGTCCGCACCGGCGCGTTCCGCCCGACCGTCGACGACGAGGACGTGCACACCGCGCTCGAGCGGGGCCTGCTGGAGCGGCTCGGCACGCTCGGCGGCAAGCTGCGCGCAGGCCGCAGCCGGAACGACCAGGTGGCCACGGACCTGCGGCTCTACCTCCGGGACGCCGCCCGGCAGGTGGCCGCGGCGCTGGCCGACCTGGAGGCCGCCCTCATCCGGCGCGCCGAGGAGCACCGCGGTACGCCGATGCCGGGCATGACGCACCTCCAGCACGCGCAGCCGGTGCTGTTTGCCCACCACCTGCTCGCACATGTGCACGCGTTCGCCCGCGACGTCGACCGGCTGCGGGACTGGGACGGGCGGGCCGCGGTCAGCCCGCTCGGAGCCGGCGCGCTCGCCGGCTCCTCGCTTCCGCTCGACCCCCTCGTCTCCGCCGCCGAACTCGGCTTCACCACTGCGGCCGCCAACTCGATCGACGCCGTGTCCGACCGCGACTTCGTGGCCGAGTTCCTGTTCGTCGCGGCGCTGCTCGGCGTCCACCTCTCCCGGCTGGGCGAGGAGATCTGCCTGTGGACGACCAGCGAGTTCCGCTGGGTCCGGCTCGACGACGCGTACTCCACCGGATCGTCGATCATGCCGCAGAAGAAGAACCCGGACATCGCCGAGCTGGCCCGCGGCAAGGCGGGCCGGCTCGTCGGCTCGCTGACCGGCCTGCTGACCACACTGAAGGGCCTGCCGCTGGCGTACGACCGCGACCTGCAGGAGGACAAGGAGCCCGTGTTCGACGCTGTCGAGCAACTGCTGCTCGTGCTGCCCGCCATGACTGGCCTGGTCGCGACGATGACCGTCGACACCGACCGGCTCACCGCTGCCGCCCCGGAGGGCTTCGCACTGGCCACCGATGTCGCCGAGTGGCTGGTCCGTCGGGGTGTCCCGTTCCGGGAGGCGCACGAGGTGGCCGGCGACCTGGTCCGGCACTGCGAGCAGCGCGGGGTGGAACTCACCGACCTGGCCGACGACGAGCTCGCAGCGGTGGACCCCCGCCTCACGCCGGACGTGCGCGCTGTGCTCGACGTGCCAGGAGCGCTGCGTGCAAGGTCGTCGTACGGCGGGACGGCGCCCGACCGGGTCGCCGAGCAACTCGCGGCGCTGACCGACGAGGTGCATGACCAGGCCGCCTGGGCCGCCGAGCCGGTCGGCGGGGCGGGTCGGCGCGGGGAGCGGGACCAGGCCGGGCAGCGGGGGCAGCGCCGCTGACCGGATCCCTCCTCGACCGGGAGCGGCTCGTCGGCCCTGTCCTCGACGTCGCCCGCGGCCTGCTCGGCGCGGTGCTCGAGGCCGACGGTCCACAAGGGACGGTCGCGGTCCGGCTGTCCGAGGTGGAGGCGTACGCAGGCCGCGCCGATCCGGCGTCGCACGCCTACCGGGGGCCGACCGCTCGCAACGCCGTCATGTTCGGACCACCCGGCCACCTCTACGTGTACTTCGTCTACGGCATGCACTGGTGCTGCAACGTCGTCTGCGGGCCGGAGGGTGACGCCAGCGCGGTCCTGCTCCGAGCGGGAGCCGTGGTGTCCGGCGTCCAGACCGCCCGCATGCGCCGCCCCGCCGCCCGAGCCGACTCCGACCTCGCCCGCGGCCCCGCCCGGCTGGCCACCGCCCTCGGCCTCGACCGCGCGGCGAACGGCGTCGACCTGCTCTCCGCGGGCTCCCGGGTTCGCCTCCGCGCCGGCAGCCGAGTTCCCGACGACGCGGTGCGCCGCGGCCCGCGGATCGGCGTGGCCGCGGCCGCCGAGGTCCCCTGGCGGCTCTGGATCGCCGGCGACTCGACCGTGAGCCCGTACCGTCCTCGCCTTCGGCGCGTCGCCGCTGGCGCGCGACCCCCGCTGGCCTGACCGCGACGGCCGGCACGGCAGACTCATACCGTGACCGAGACCACCGCGGCGCACCCCCCTGCGACCCGCGACGACCTGCCCCCCCGGCTGCGTGAGGCGCACGACCGCCTCGCGTACGGCGCCGCCGAGGTGCTGCCGGCCGACGGGCTGGCCGAGCGACTGCTGGCCGCCGACGCGGAGCGGCGGCCGCTGCGGGTCAAGCTCGGCATCGACCCGTCCGGCTCCAGCCTCACACTCGGCCACGCCGTGGTGTTGCGCAAGCTGCGCCAGTTCCAGGATCTCGGCCACATCGCGGTGCTCATCGTCGGCGGCTTCACCGGCCGCGTCGGCGATCCCTCAGGCCGGACGAACACCCGCGCCGCGCTCAGTGCCGAGCAGACCGCGGACAACGCGCGCACCTACTTCGAGCAGCTGATGCGGATCCTCGACCCGGACCGCGTCGAGGTGCGGGACAACTCCGAGTGGCTGGACTCGCTCACCATGGGTGAGATCATGGGGTACGCGCGGGAGGTCACCGTCGCACGCCTGCTCGAGCGCGACGACTTCGCCCGCCGGTTCTCCGAGCACCTGCCCATCTCGTTGGTGGAGTTCTTCTACCCGCTGCTGCAGGGAATCGACTCGGTCGCCGTCCGGGCTGACGTCGAACTCGGCGGCACCGATCAGACGTTCAACAACCTGATGGGCCGCGAGCTGCAGCGTTCCCATGGGCAGGCGCCACAGGCGGTGCTCACGGTGCCGCTGCTCGTCGGCCTCGACGGCGCGGAGAAGATGGGGAAGTCACTGGGAAACTGGGTCGGCATCGAGGAGCCACCGGCCGAGCAGTTCGGCAAGCTGATGTCGATCCCGGACTCGGTGATCGGGCACTACGCACAGCTGACGACGGACCTTCAGCCGGCCGAGGTGGACCAGCTCGCTCGCGCCGCCGCCGAGGGCGGGCCGCCGGCCAACCAGGCGAAGCGGCGGGTTGCCCGGGCGGTCGTGGCGCTCTACCACGGGCAGAACGCCGCCGAGATGGCCGAACGGCGGTTCGACACGGTCTTCCGGCAGCACGAGGTGCCGGACGACGTGCCCGAGCGGCCGCTCCCGCCCGGCGATCCGGTGCACGTGCCCACGCTGCTCGTCGATCTGGGGTTCGCACCGTCGACCACCGCGGCGCGCAGGCTGGTGGACAACGGCGCCGTCCGCGTCGACGGTGAGCGGCTCGCCGCCCGGGACTACGACCAGCCCCGAGATCGCCTGGCCGGACACGTCCTGGCCACGGGGAAGCGCCGGCTCGCGCGGCTGTCCGACTGACCGGGTCCGCCGGGACCGCCCGCCGCGACGTCCGACCTCCAGGTCACCGCCCCTTGCCTGCGCCGCCACGGGAGCCGAGGTGGTCCCGCTGGTCCACCGCTGGCGAGAAGACGGCTCCCGCGGTCGGCAGCACACGGGCGTCCGGTGCGCGGCCCGACCTGGCTCCAGGTCGTCCGGACGATCCGCTGCCGGCGGGAACACCGCCGCCGGCGGCACCGTCGCACCATCCGCCCTTCGCCAGCGCCCCGACCCCAGGGTCGAGGTGATCCCGGCAGGCGGGGAATGGGGTCTGCGGGTCAGTCGTTGCCAACAGTGGACGCCCGGTATCGTGCCGGGCCAACCCCGGGACACGGCTCCCGGAGGCGCCTGGGCTAGGCGATTTGACTCGGCCCCGGTGGCCTCCTACCGTGTCCCACGCCCCGACGCCCGGTGGGTCTCCCACCAGGCCGGAGGGGCCTCCCTTCCCCCTGAGCGCGAGGTTCGACCGCGCGTCCCAGGACGGGGGGAGCGGGCGGTGCGGAGTCAGACCTCCCGGTTTGACACCGCGAGGCCGGCCGCGTAACGTCGTGAAAGTTGCCCCCGAGACGAGCCGAAAGGCTCTCGACGGTGCGCGTCCGCTCCTTGAGAACTCAACAGCGTGCCGAAAGTCAGTGCCAACAACCCCGTCCGCGGGTGAGTGGGCGGTCTGTCAGACCGTTCTCGACCCGTGGCGGATTCCTTTGGTACACGACGAGCACACAGCTTGTCGAGACCAGTGATCACTCCGTAGGCACACCGAGCCGTCGTGGACGGCGCGGCAGCCATACAAGCATTCACGGAGAGTTTGATCCTGGCTCAGGACGAACGCTGGCGGCGTGCTTAACACATGCAAGTCGAGCGAGGCCCTCCTTCGGGAGGTGTCCTAGCGGCGAACGGGTGAGTAACACGTGGGCAACCTGCCCTCAGCACTGGGATAACCCCGGGAAACCGGGGCTAATACCGGATACGACTTCCACGGGCATCCGTGGAGGTGGAAAGGGTTTCCGGCTGAGGATGGGCCCGCGGCCTATCAGCTTGTTGGTGGGGTGACGGCCCACCAAGGCGACGACGGGTAGCCGGCCTGAGAGGGCGACCGGCCACACTGGGACTGAGACACGGCCCAGACTCCTACGGGAGGCAGCAGTGGGGAATATTGCGCAATGGGCGAAAGCCTGACGCAGCGACGCCGC
>DASPYH010000317.1:0-2316 GCA_035636875.1 Mycobacteriales bacterium
TGGCGAACGCGTACGCGCAGACCCTCAACTCGATCTTCACCGAGCAGCAGAAGCCGTACGAGGTGGAGCTGTGCGTGGCCGAGGTCGGCGACGCGTCCACCGACGACCGGCTCTACCGGCTGACCTACGACGGGTCGATCGGGGAGGAGCCGGAGTACGTCGTGCTCGGCGGCCAGACCGAGCCGATCGTGTCGGCGCTGAAGGGCTCGTTCCGGGCCGGCCAGCCGCTGGCAGAGGCGCTCGGGGTCGCGGTGCGGGCGCTGGCGAGCGTCGGCGCCGACAACGGCAAGCCGCGGGAGCTGCCGGCCGGCCAGCTCGAGGTCGCCGTGCTGGACCGCACCCGGCCGAGCCGGAAGTTCCGCAGGGTGGTCGGCGCCGCGCTGACCGGGCTGCTGCCGGGGGCCACACCGGCCGCCGCCGGCTCGGACACCCCGCCGGGGACGGCGCCCGGCACCGAGGTCCCCGGCGCGACCGGTGAGCCTCCCGGGCCGGACGCGGACGCCCCGCCGGGGACCGACAAGCCCGAAGGCAGCGGGCCGACCGGTTGAGGCCACGGGCCGTCCGCCACCCCGCGCCGTAGGGTGGCAGCCATGGACCGGCGCATCTTCGGCATCGAGAACGAGTACGGCGTGACGTGCACGTTCCACGGGCAGCGCCGGCTGTCTCCGGACGAGGTGGCCCGCTACCTGTTCCGCCGGGTCGTGTCGTGGGGCCGGTCCAGCAACGTCTTCCTCCGCAACGGCGCCCGGCTCTACCTCGACGTGGGCTCCCACCCGGAGTACGCGACGCCCGAGTGCGACAGCCTGGTCGACCTGGTCGTGCACGACAAGGCCGGCGAGCGGATCCTCGAGGGGCTGCTGGTCGACGCCGAGCGGCGGCTGCACGAGGAGGGCATCACCGGCGACATCTACCTGTTCAAGAACAACACCGACTCGGCCGGCAACTCCTACGGCTGCCACGAGAACTACCTGGTGGCCCGGCACGGCGAGTTCTCCCGGCTCGCCGACGTGCTGATCCCGTTCCTGGTCACCCGGCAGGTGATCTGCGGCGCCGGAAAGGTGCTGCAGACCCCGCGCGGCGCCGTCTACTGCGTGAGCCAGCGGGCCGAGCACATCTGGGAGGGGGTGTCCTCGGCGACCACCCGCTCCCGGCCGATCATCAACACCCGCGACGAGCCGCACGCCGACGCGGAGCGGTTCCGGCGGCTGCACGTGATCGTCGGCGACTCGAACATGAGCGAGACGACCACGCTGCTCAAGGTCGGCTCGACCGACCTGGTGCTGCGGATGGTCGAGGCCGGGATCGTCTTCCGCGACCTGACCCTGGAGAACCCGATCCGGGCGATCCGCGAGGTCTCGCACGACATCAGCTCCAAGCGCCGGGTGAAGCTGGCGAACGGCCGGGAGGCGACCGCCCTGGACATCCAGCGCGAGTACCACCAGAAGGCGGCGGACTTCGTCGACCGGCGTGGCGCCGACCCGACGACCAAGCGGGTGGTCGAGCTGTGGGGCCGCACGCTGGACGCCATCGGGTCCGGCGACCTGTCGCTGATCGACCGGGAGATCGACTGGGCGACGAAGTACCAGCTCATCGAGCGCTACCGGGCGCGGGCGGGGCTCTCGCTGTCCTCGCCGAGGGTCGCCCAGCTGGACCTGGCGTACCACGACATCCACCGCGACCGGGGGCTCTACTACCTGCTCGAGCGCAAGGGCGCGGTCGACCGGGTGGCGAGCGACGTGGCGATCTTCGAGGCGAAGAACTCGCCTCCGCAGACCACCCGGGCGCGGCTGCGCGGCGAGTTCATCCGCCGCGCGCAGGAGAAGCGCCGCGACTTCACGGTCGACTGGGTGCACCTCAAGCTCAACGACCAGGCGCAGCGGACCGTCCTGTGCAAGGACCCGTTCCGCTCCCAGGACGAGCGGGTGGAGAAGCTCATCGCCTCGATGTGAGCTCCCCGCCCGGGTGTGGCGGCGTGCCGGAGCGGTGCCGGAGGCCGGCTAGTCTGGTCGTCGTGTCCTCGCGCCGGGCCGAGCGACTGGTCAACCTCGTGCTGTGCCTGCTGTCGACCAGGCAGTTCCTCACCGCGGAGCGGATCCGCGCGGCCGTCCCCGGCTACGAGCCGGACGACGGGTCGGTCCGGGCCGACGAGGCGTTCAAGCGCATGTTCGAGCGGGACAAGGCCGAGCTGCGCGAGCTCGGCGTTCCGCTGGAGACCGGCCGGACCAGCGTCTTCGACGTGGAGGAGGGCTACCGGATCGCCCGCCGGGAGTACGAGCTTCCCGAGGTCTCGCTGCAGCCGGACGAGGCCGCCGCGGT
>DASPYH010000318.1:0-3914 GCA_035636875.1 Mycobacteriales bacterium
CGCCGGGCGGAGGGGACTCCCGACCGCCCGGCGCTGCGCCGCTGCATGGGGATCGATCCGGACGAGTTCGCCGCCCGACATTGGGGAGGTCGCCCGCTGCTCACCCGGGCGGCACAGTTGCCGGCGCCGTTCGACGACCTGCTCAGCCTCGCCGCGGTCGACGAGCTCGTCTCGCGCCGCGGCCTGCGTACCCCCTTCCTGCGGGTGGCCAGGGACGGTGCCGTGGTCGACGCCGGCCGGTTCACCCGCTCCGGCGGCGCCGGAGCGGAGATCGCCGACCAGCTCGCCGACGACCAGCTGCTCCGGCTGGTCCTGGACGGCTCGACGCTGGTGCTGCAGGGCCTGCACCGGACCTGGCCGCCGCTGATCGACTTCGGTGGCCGGCTCGCGGCCGAGCTGGGCCACCCCGTGCAGATCAACGCGTACGTCACCCCGCCGAGCAGCCGCGGGTTCTCCGCGCACTTCGACGTCCACGACGTCTTCGTGCTGCAGGTCGCCGGCGACAAGCGATGGATGATCCACCAGCCCGTGCACCCGGCGCCGCTGCGCGACCAGGAGTGGACCCGCTACCGGCCGGCCGTGCAGAAGGCGGCCGCCGGCGAGCCGGCGATCGACGCGGTGCTCCGGCCCGGCGACGCGCTCTACCTGCCGCGCGGCTGGCTGCACTCCGCCGAGGCGCTCGGCGACGTCTCGGTGCACCTGACCGTCGGCATCCACGCGGTGACCCGGTACGCGCTGGTCGAGGCGCTGGCCGCGCTGGCGGCCGAGGAGCCGGAGCTGCGCGCGTCACTCCCGCTCGGCATCGACGTCGCCGACCCCGACCAGCTCGGCGCCGATCTCGCCGCCACCGTCGAGGCGCTGTCCGGCTGGCTGGGCAAGGCCGACCCGGCCGCGGTCGCCGACCGGGTGCGCGCCCGCGTGTGGACGGCGGTCCGACCCGAGCCGGTCGCGCCGCTCGCGCAGGCCGCCGTCGCCCGCGACGTCCGCGACGACACGCTGGTCCGGGTCCGCCGCGGGCTGCGGCACCGGGTGCGGCCGGACGGGGACCGGGTCGTTCTCGAGCTTGCGGACCGCACGCTGTCGCTGCCGGCCGGCACCGAGCCGGCGCTGCGGGCGGTGCTGTCCGGCGCCCCGGTGTCCGCGGGCCGGCTGCCCGAGCTGGACCCCGCCGACGGGCGGACCCTGGTGGCGCGGTTGCTGCGGGAGGCGGTCGCGGTCCCGGTGAAGGAATGACCGCGCTCGCGGTGGGCGGGCCGGCGCCGGGCGCGGCGGGGGTACCCGACCGCTGCGCACCTTCCGCCGAGCGGCGCGGCGACCCGCGCTACGCCACCGCCGCGCCCGTCCCGCGCTGGCTTCTGGTCGAGCTGCCCGGCCCGTGGGGCCGGGACGCGGTCGTCGAGTCAGCGCTGGACGGCGAGGTGGCTACCGCGCTGCTGGCCCGGGCGCGGGCGGTGTCATCACGGGTCGTGCTGATCCGCCGGCCCGGCCGCCGGCCGCCGGGCACCGCGCGCCGCTGGGCCGTGGTCGACTCGCGACCGGGCCACGAGCGGGTCGGCTGGGGACTCTGGCGGCACGACCGCGAGCTGCTCGACGTCCCGCTGGGCGAGCCGGTGGGGGAGCCGGACGGCCCGGTCTACCTGGTCTGCGCGCACGGCCGGCACGACCCGTGCTGCGCCATCCGCGGCCGGCCGGTGGCGGAGACGCTCGCGCAGGCGCGGCCCCGGCAGACCTGGGAGAGCTCCCACGTCGGCGGCGACCGGTTCGCCGCCAACCTGGTCGCACTCCCGCACGGCTTGTACTACGGGCACGTCACGCCGGCCACGGTCACCAGCCTGGCCACCGCGTACGAGCATGGCGAGGTGGACCCGACCTGGCTGCGCGGCCGGTCGGCCTTCACCCTCCCCGCCCAGGCGGCGCAGCACCACGCCCGCCTCGCGCTCGGGGAGACCGGCGTCGACGCGCTGCTGCCGATGCGGGTGGCCCGGCTGGACCCGGTCACCTGGCGGGTCCGGCTCGCGGCTCCCGGTGGCGGGACGCTGCTGGTCACCGTGCGCGCCAGCACCGGACCGCCGGTGCGGCTGACCTGCTCGTCCCGGTACGCCGAGCCGCCGCGCAGCTGGCAGCTGGTCGCGCTCGCCCGGGAGTGGTGACGGGCCGACCGCCCGGCGCGCCGCCGCCACCGGCGGACCCGCCTGCGGCACCCTGTCACCCGGCACCATCGGACACCCGTCGGGGAGAGGCGAATGCTCCGCAGCATCAAGGTGAAGAACCGCGACGCGTACCAGATCACGTTCTCGTTGCCGGCCGACGGCCCGGCGGGAAGCGTCTCGGTGGTCGGCGACTTCAACGACTGGACGCCGGGACGGCACGAGCTCAAGCCGCTGCGCGACGGCACCCGCGCGGTGAGCGTCCGGGTGCCGGCCGGCCGCCCGGTGCGCTTCCGCTACCTCGCCGCGGACGGGCACTGGTTCGACGATCCCGAGGTCGCCGACCGCGACGGCCACGACTGCGTGGTGAAGGTCTGACCCAGCCGTCCCCAGCTAGACCCGCTTGCGGCGCATCGCGGACAGCGCCTGCTGCTTGCCGGCATGGACGGACGCGATCCGCAGGTCGTGCTCGTGCTGGTGCCAGCCGTGGCGGGCCAGCCGGTGCGGCTGCTTCGAGGCGCCGGTCGTGCGCAGCAGCTGGCTCGCCTTCTTGCCGAGCGCCCTGGCGATGCGCGCCGCCTTGCGCCGCTGGTCCTCGTTGCCTTCCATCTTCTTGCGCACCACGGGTACGACCTCCCCTCGGGCGACGCCCGGCACGGCCGCCGAGCGCACCAGGGTGCCCGCCCGGCCGGGCGGCAAACGCCTCTCAGCGCTGGCCGACCATGACCGTGACGACCGACCCGGGGCTGGCGTACCCGCCCGCCGGGCTCTGCGCGACCACCCGCCGATCCTCCCGCCGCGAGGTGACCGGCACCCGCACGACCGAGACGGTGAAACCGGCCCCGCGCAGCGTCGCGGTGGCCGCTGCCTCGCGGTCGCCGACGACCTGGGGCACCCGAACCAGTCGCGGCCTGGGGGACGCCGACGGCGACGGCATCGGGCGGGTGGACGGCGACGGGCGCGGCGTCGGCGACGAGATCGGCGAGGGGCTCGCGGTCGCCCCCGCGAACGTCGGTGCGGAGGTGTCGATCGGCAGCCCGGTGTCCGTCGGCTGGGCGGACGGCAGCGGGCTGGCCACCGACGGCGTCGTCACCGGTCGCGGCAGGGATCCGCCGACCAGGCCGCCCGCCAGCCAGGCGAGCCCGGTGGCCGCGGCGACCGCGACGACCACCAGGCCGACGAGGAGCGGCCACGGCCGAGCCTCCGACGGGCCGCGGCGGTGCAGCCCCGCCGACCGCGCCGGTGCGCCCGGCCCTTGCGGCGCGACAGGCGGCAACCCTGGCGCGTCCGGTGCGACCGGTGGCAGGCCGGGCACGGTCGGTGCGTCATCGGCTTCCATCGCGCGGAGCACGTCGAGGTCGTTCACGGGTTCTCCCAGAGGGTTCCGCCGATCCAACGCGCGGACATTACCGGTTGCGTCCCGGGCCTGGCGAGCCACCGCGGGTCGGGTCCCGCCGTGGCCCGTGGTGGCATACGCGCTGTGTCCTCCTGGTGGCCCGCAGCAGCCACCATCAACGCTCGGGCGGCGTCCGGCCTCACCAGCCGGTGCCCTCGTCGCTGATCTGGCCCACCGGCCGACGTGCTCGGCCTGCGGTGGGATCGCCGCTCACGCCGCCCGGCCGCCGCACCAGGCGTCCCGCGCCACCAGCACGTCCCGCAGCACCTCGGCCGCGTCCGACATGAGCCCGTCCACGCCGAGGTCGAGCAGGCGGTGCATCTCCCCGGCGTCGTTCACCGTCCACACGTGCACCTGCATGCCACGCCGGT
>DASPYH010000319.1:0-2188 GCA_035636875.1 Mycobacteriales bacterium
GGAGAGCGCGGCCGTGGCGTCGGAGTCGGCGAGGATGCTGCTGGCGGCCGTGCGGGCGCTTCCGGACCGGGAGCGCGACGTGGTGACCTGCCGCTACCTGCTGGACCTGTCCGAGTCGGAGACCGCCGCGGTGCTCGGCCTGCGGCCGGGCACCGTGAAGAGCCGGCTGTCCCGAGGCTTGGACCGGCTGCGCCGCTCGGCGCCGCTCGCCGAGGGGGTGGGCGGCGGTGGCTGACCGCGACGACGTCCTGGTCCGCGCGTTGCGCGACCTCGCCCACACGCTGGACACCGGTCCGGTGCCCGACGTGGCGCCGGCGGTGCTGGCGCGCGTTGCCGGGACCGTACCGCGCCGGCCGCTGCTCGGCCGGGTCGGCGGTCGGCTGCGGGTCCTGCTCGGCGCGCTGCTGGTCGGGGCGCTGGCCTCGGTGCCCGCGGTGCGGGAGGCGGCGGCGGACGTGGTGGGAGCGGTGATCGGCCTGCCCGGCGTGGTGATCCACGCCGGCGACCAGCCCGCGCCCGCGCCGGCGCCACCCTCCCCGGCCGCGAGGACGGCCGCCGGTCCGCTGGGGCAGGAGCTCGGCTACGCCCAGGCACCGGTCCCGCTCGCCGAGGCGCGGGAGCGGGGCACGCCGGTCGTCCGGCTGCCGGCCGGACTCGGCCCCCCCGACGAGGTGTACGTGCTCGGGACTCGCGGCCGCGTCGTGTCGCTGCTGTGGGCGTCCCGACCAGGACTGCCGGCACTGCCCGGCTCCCGCATCGGGTTGCTGGTGGACGCGGTCACGCCGTCGGACGGTCCGCTGTTCGAGAAGTTTCTCAGGGGGATGCCGAGCGTGCCTGTGACGATCGCCGGCCGGCCGGGGATCTGGATCGGCGGCCCGCACGATCTGGTCCCGATGGGCGACGACGGCTTCCCGCGTTACGCCGCGAGTCGGATCGCGCGGGCGACGGTGCTGGTGGCGCTGCCGGGGGCGACCGTACGGATCGAGTCCGGGTTGGACCGCGACGCTGCGGTCCGGCTTGCCGCCGGGCTGGGTTGACCCGGTCCGGCGGCTACGTCTCTGCGTCGCGTCGCGGTGCACCGACCCGCTGCGGAAGGTCTCTGCGTCGCCAGGCGGTGCAGAGACGTAGCTGCTGCGGAAGGTCTCTGCGTCGCCTGGCGGAGCAGAGACGCAGCTCTGAGGCGGTGTCTACGTCGCGGCGCGCTGCGGAGAGGCCGACCCGCGGGCGGTCTCTGCGTCGCCTGGCGGTGCAGAGACGTAGCTCTGCCGCGGCTCCTGGCCCCGCTGGCGGTGCAGCGGCGCTGGCGCGGTGCGGCAGACTGCCGGGCGTGCGGGTCGTGGTGGCGCCGGACTCCTTCGGCGGGACGCTCTCGGCGGTGCAGGCCGCGCAGGCGGTGGCCGCCGGCTGGCGCCGCTCGGCGCCGGACGACGATCTGACGCTGCGGCCGCTCTCCGACGGCGGCCCTGGCTTCGTAGACGTCCTGGCGTCCGCGCTGGACGGCGACGTGGTCCCGGTCCCCACCACCGACCCGCTCGGGCGGCCGGTCGTCGGCGCGGTGCTGCTCGACGGCGACAGCGCGTACGTCGAGTCGGCGCAGGCAACCGGCCTGCACCTGCTCACGGCGGCGGAGCGCGACCCGCTGCGCACAAGCTCGTACGGCGTGGGGCCGCTGCTGGCCGCCGCGGTCGAGTGTGGCGCACGACGGCTGGTGGTCGGGCTCGGCGGGTCGGCGACCAACGACGCCGGCGCCGGGATGCTCGCCGCACTCGGGGTGACCCCGCTGGACGTCGGCGGCACGGCCCTGCCGTACGGGGGCCTCGCGCTCGCCGCCCTGGACCGGCTGGACGGCGCGCCCCAGCTGCGCGGTGCGGACTTGGTGGCCGCGACGGACGTGGACAACCCGCTGTGCGGGCCCACCGGCGCCACCGCGGTCTTCGGCCCCCAGAAGGGCCTGCGCGCACAGGACGCCGCCCGGCTGGACGCTGCGCTGGCGCGCTGGGCCGAGGTGGCCGAGCGGGACCTGCCCACAGCGCCCGCTGGGCTTGCCACCCTGCCCGGCGCGGGCGCCGCGGGCGGTCTCGGCGCCGCGCTGCTGGCGCTCGGCGGCACGCGGCAGCCGGGATTCGAGCTGATCAGTGGCGTCGTCGGCCTGCCGGCCGCGCTGGACGCCGCCGACCTCGTGATCAGC
>DASPYH010000320.1:0-10066 GCA_035636875.1 Mycobacteriales bacterium
CGACCTGCGCGACGGTGTCTTCTACGCCGAGCTGGTGTTCGCCGGCGGCGCCCGGGTCAGCGCCCGCCCATCGGACGCGATCGCGCTGGCGCTGCGGTCGGGCACCACGATCTTCGGTGAGGAGGCCGTGCTCGCCGAGGCCGGCATCGCCATCCCGGACGAGCAGGAGGACGAGGTGGTGAAGTTCCGCGAGTTCCTCGACACCATCTCGCCGGACGACTTCGCCGGCCAGTAGGTCTGACCCTGCCCTTGACGTCGATGACACGCCGGGTGAGTGCGTTGACCCGGACGGGTGCGAGGCTTAGCGTCCGAATCACCAGCGTGCAACTCCGCGGACGGCGCGGTGCCCGGTGGTGGTCCGAGGAGGGCGTCCCGTGAGCGATCCCGGCGGCACGCGGCCGCGGCAGGAGGTGCTGTTCACCGACGGCCTCGACCCGGTGCCGGACGAGCTGGTCGGCTACCGGGGGCCGACGGCCTGCAACGCCGCCGGCATCACCTACCGGCAGCTCGACTACTGGGCGCGGACCGGACTGGTGGTCCCCTCGGTGCGCTCGGCCGCCGGCTCGGGCACCCAGCGTCTCTACTCGTTCACGGACATCCTCGTCCTCAAGGTGGTCAAGCGACTGCTCGACACCGGGGTCTCGCTGCACAACATCCGGATCGCGGTGAACTACCTGCGCGCCCGCGGCGTGCAGGATCTCGCGCAGGTCACGCTGCTCTCGGACGGCACGACGGTGTACGAGTGCACGTCCGCCGAGGAGGTCGTGGACCTGCTCGCCGGAGGACAGGGCGTCTTCGGCATCGCGGTCAGCGGCGCGCTGCGCGAGCTGCACGGGTCGCTGGCGCACCTTCCCTCCGAGCGGGCCGAGCCGGGTGGGGACGCGGCGGCGGAGCCGGCCCCGGCCGACGAGCTGGGGCAGCGCCGGCGGCGGCGCACCGCCTCCGCCTGAGGGGACCGTCGCGTCGCGCCCGAGCCCCCGGTCCCCGTCGTGCCCGAGCGCCCGTCCCCGTCGCGCCGCGACTCGGTCGCGTGCCGCTGCTCCCTCAGGTGACCCGATTCAGCGCGTGCATGAGACTGCATGTCGACAGAGCAACTCCGCGACAAGTACATACATCGGCGAGACGTCAAGATGAGTTAGCGCCTAGGCGGCCCGGCCGGTGGGGTGGGTGCAGGGTCGGGCCCTGGGGCCGAGCCGCACCGCCGGCACGAGCGGAGAGAGGTCCCCGCCGGGTCCGAGTCGGGTTGGCCCGGCCGCACGGCCGGCGCGGGGGGACCGGGGTCGCGGCGAACGCTGGTAGCGTTGATCGCGCTGCAGACCCCGCACGGGAGAGCCCCCAGCAAGCCGGCTGGGGCGCCGAAGGGGCAACCTCCCCGGAACCTCTCAGGCGCAGCGGACCGCGCGGGCGAGGCGACTCTGGACGGTACGGACAGAGGGGGAGCGGCGGGCGAGGTCTGCCCGCGCCCCGCCGCGTACGCCCGCCGCCCGAGCAGTCGAGAGGACCACGCAGCGCATGTCCGATCACGTCACGCTGAGCGAGCTCGAGTCGTCCGCGCCGTTCGCCAGCCGCCACATCGGCACGAACGCCGACGAGCAGGAGCGCATGCTCGCCGCCGTCGGCTACGGCTCGGTCGAACAGCTGTGCGCGGCCGCGGTGCCCAGCTCGATCGCCGACACCGCGCCCCTGCAACTGCCCGCCGCCGCCGACGAGGCGGCGGTGCTCGCCGAGCTGCGCGAGCTCGCGGGCCGCAACCGGACCCTGGTCAGCATGATCGGCCTCGGCTACTCGGACACGATCACCCCGCCGGTGATCCGGCGCAACGTCATGGAAGACCCGTCGTGGTACACCGCCTACACGCCGTACCAGCCGGAGATCTCGCAGGGCCGGCTCGAGGCCCTGCTCACCTTCCAGACGATGGTGTCCGAGCTGGCCGGCCTGCAGGCGGCGAACGCGAGCCTGCTCGACGAGGCCACCGCCGCCGCCGAGGCGGTCGCGCTGGCCCGGCGCGCGTCCACGGCGCCGGCGGGCGCGCCGGTGGTGGTCGACGCGGACTGCCTGCCGCAGACGATCGCCGTCGTGCGGACCCGGGCGAGGCCGATGGGCATCCCGGTCGTCGTCCGCGACGTCGCCGCCGACGGGCTGCCCGACGGGGAGCTGGTCGGCCTGCTGCTGCAGTACCCGGGCGCGTCCGGCGCGGTTCGGGACCTGGCCGGGGTCGTCGCCGAAGCGAAGGCGCGCGGCGCCGTGGTGGCGGTCGGCGCCGACCTGCTCGCCCTGACGCTGCTCAAGCCACCGGGCGAGTGGGGTGCCGACGTGGTGGTCGGCTCGACGCAACGCTTCGGCGTGCCGCTCGGCTTCGGCGGTCCGCACGCCGGCTTCATGGCGGTGCGCGCCGGGCTCGAGCGGCAACTGCCGGGGCGGCTGGTCGGCGTCTCCCGGGACGCGGACGGGCGGCCGGCGTACCGGCTCGCGCTGCAGACCCGGGAGCAGCACATCCGCCGGGAGAAGGCGACCAGCAACATCTGCACCGCGCAGGTCCTGCTCGCGGTGATGGCTGGCGCGTACGCCGTCTACCACGGGCCGAAGGGGCTGCGCGGGATCGCCCGGCGGGTGCACCGGTACACGGCGACGCTCGCCGCCGGCCTCGCCGCCGGCGGGGTGGAGGTCGTGCACCGCGGGTACTTCGACACGGTGCTGACCCGGGTGCCCGGGCGCGCCGACGACGTGGTGGCCGCGGCGGTCGGGCTGGGCGTCAACCTGCGCCGGGTGGACGCCGACCACGTCGGCGTCGCCTGCGACGAGGTGACCCGGCGGGACCACCTGACGGCGGTCTGGTCGGCCTTCGGCGTCGAGGGGTCCGATGTGGACGGCATGGACGTGTCCACGCCGGACGCGCTCCCGGCCGGGCTGGTGCGCCGGTCGGAGTTCCTGACCCACCCGGTCTTCTCCGCGCACCACAGCGAGACGGCCATGCTGCGCTACCTGCGCCGGCTGTCGGACAAGGACTACGCGCTCGACCGCGGGATGATCCCGCTCGGCTCGTGCACGATGAAGCTGAACGCGACCGCGGAGATGGAGCCGGTGTCGCTGCCGGGCTTCGCCGCCGTGCACCCGTTCGCCCCGGCCGAGCAGGTGCCGGGCTACCTCGAGCTGATCGGCGACCTGGAGCGCTGGCTGGCGGAGATCACCGGCTATGACGCCGTGTCGCTGCAGCCCAACGCCGGCTCGCAGGGCGAGTTCGCGGGGCTGCTGGCGATCCACGCCTACCACGAGTCCCGCGGACAGGGGCATCGCGACGTCTGCCTGATCCCCCAGTCCGCGCACGGCACCAACGCCGCCAGTGCCGCGATGGCGGGCATGCGCGTCGTGGAGGTCAGGACCCGGGACGACGGCGACGTCGACCTCGACGACCTGCGGTCCAAACTGGACGCTCACCGGGACAGGCTGGCCGCGCTGATGGTGACGTACCCGTCGACGCACGGTGTCTTCGAGGAGGGCATCGGCGAGGTCTGCGCCGCGGTGCACGACGCGGGCGGCCAGGTGTACGTGGACGGGGCGAACCTCAACGCCCTGGTCGGCCTTGCCAAGCCGGGCCGCTTCGGCGCGGACGTCTCGCACCTGAACCTGCACAAGACGTTCTGCATCCCGCACGGCGGCGGCGGACCCGGCGTCGGTCCGGTGGCGGTCCGCGCGCACCTCGCGCCGCACCTGCCGAACCACCCGCTGCAGCCGCTGGCCGGCCCTGCGACCGGACCGGGACCGGTGGCGGCCGCCCCGTGGGGGAGCGCGTCGATCCTGCCGATCTCCTGGGCGTACGTGCGGCTGATGGGCCCGGACGGGCTGGCGCAGGCGACCGGCGCGGCGATCCTCGCGGCGAACTACGTCGCCGCCCGGCTGCGGGAGCACTACGCCGTGCTCTACACCGGCCGCGGCGGGCTGGTGGCGCACGAGTGCATCGTCGACCTGCGGCCCATCACCCGGCAGACCGGCGTCACGGTGGAGGACGTCGCCAAGCGGCTGATCGACTACGGCTTCCACGCGCCCACGATGTCGTTCCCGGTGGCCGGGACGTTGATGATCGAGCCGACCGAGTCGGAGGACCTGGCCGAGCTCGACCGGTTCGTCGAGGCGATGATCGCGATTCGCGGGGAGATCGAGGGGGTCGCGTCGGGGGAGTGGGACCGCACCGACAACCCGCTGCGCAACGCGCCGCACACCGCGGCGGCGGTCGGTCGGGACAGCTGGGAGCGGCCGTACGGGCGGGAGCTTGCCGCCTATCCGGGGAGGACGGGGCGGGAGGGGAAGTACTGGCCGCCGGTGCGGCGGATCGACGGCGCGTACGGCGACCGGAACCTGGTCTGCGCCTGCCCGCCGGTCTCCGCGTACGAGGACTGACCGGCAGTGCGGGGGAGTCGGGGGCCGGGCGGGTGGCGCGGCCGGACGTCAGGCGACGCGCAGCACGCGCGGCGGCTCCGGGCGGCGCGCGGCGATGCAGCGGCCGTCCGGCAGGATCTCGCCGCAGTCCTCGAACAACACGACGCCGTTGCAGAGGAGGCTCCACCCCTGCTCGGGGTGGCTGGACACGACGTGGGCTGCGTCGCGGTCGGGCGCATCCGCGGACGGACACGCAGGGTGATGCGGGCACATGGTCGGTTGCTCCGGTCGGTCGATCTCATCGGGAGACCGCGTGGTCACGGTCACACTATCTACTAGACGATCGCGCAGGCGAACTGATACACGCAAGTTTGCCGGCAACGACTTGGTAAATCTTGCAACTCCATCACCCCCAACTACCTTCCGTGATGACGGAGTGCGACTGGTCGAGCGGGCGCGGTGGGAGTGGTGGCGTGGCGACCCGGTCGACCCCGCGTCCGGTTTGATGCGGTTCCTCACCGCTCACGGCCTGCCGACGGACCTGTCCGCGCGGGTCCCGCCGGTCGCCGGCGCGGCCGGCATGGCCGCAGTCCTGGTCGGGGCCGCCGGGGCGGCCGCTCTCGGCGGGGCGGCCGGCGGCGCCCCGTCGCCGGTCCCGGCCGTCCCCGACCTCGCCGTCGTCGCCTACGACCTCCGCCCGGCCCCGCATGGCGAAGGGGTGCCAGCCGGCGCGGGCAGGAACGGCGGTCGGGTGCAGGACGCCGGCGGGCCGGCCGTCGCGGCGGCCCGGGTGGGTCGGTGGAGCACGAGCTGGACGGACGCCGAGCACGCCGCGGCGGTGCGCGCGGTCCGCGCCGCCATCGCCGAGGGCGACGTCTACCAGGTCACCGTCGTGGGCCACCGCAGCGCGCCCTACTCCGGTGACCCGGCGGCCGCCCTCGCCGCCGTCGCCGCGCTGCCGGGCGCGAGGTACGGCGGCGGCCTCGCCGGCCCCGGCTGGGCGGTCGCCACCGCGTCACCCGAATGCCTGCTGACCGTTGAGCGCGGCCTGGCCCGTACCAGTCCGGTCAAGGGCACCCGGCCGGCCACCGCGTCTGGCCGGGCCGAGCTGCTGGCCAGCGGGAAGGAGCGGGCCGAACACGTGATGATCGTCGACCTGGTCCGCAACGACCTCGGCCGGCTGGCCGTGGCCGGGACCGTCCGGGTCGAGCAGCTGTTCGGGCTGCGGGAGTGGTGCGGGCTGTGGCAGGCGGAGTCGACGGTGGCGGCTCGGCTGCGGCCGGCTACCTCAGTCGCCGACCTGCTCGCCGCGGTGCTGCCCGGCGGGTCGGTGACCGGAGCACCGAAGCTGGCCGCGACCGGGCTCGCGGCCGCCCTGGAGCCGGTCGGCCGTGGCCCGGCGATGGGCGCGCTCGGCGTGCTGAGCGCCGACCGGCTCGATCTCGGCCTCACCATCCGCACGGTCGCCGCCGACGCCGACCGGCTGCACCTGTGGGCCGGCGGCGGGATCACCTGGGGCAGCGACCCGTACGCGGAGGTGGCCGAGGCACACGCCAAGGCGGACCCGGTGCTGGCGGCCATCGGCGCCGCGTCGTGCTGAGTTCATTCCGGGGGTTGGCCCCGGACCCCCCGGGCGGCCGGTCGGTCGAGCTGTCCGGTTGGTCCGCGCGGTCGCCGTCCGAGTGCCGGGTTCACCCGAGCCAGCTCGGGTGTCCCCGACCAGGCCGCGCTGACCGGCGGGGAGGTCGCTGGCGGGCTCAGCTGCGGCGCAGCAGCGCCGCGTACAGGGTGAGTCCCGGACCGAACGCCATCGCGACCGCGTACCGCCCCGGCCGCACCGCCCCGGCCGCGCGCAGCCGGTCCAGCACCAGCAGCACGGTCGGCGACGAGCAGTTGCCGTAGTCGCGCAGCACCCCGTACGAGGCGTCCAGGGCGGACGGCTCCAGCTCGAGCCGGCGCTGCACCACCTCGAGGATCCGCCGGCCGCCGGGGTGCACCGCCCAGCCGTCCACGTCGTGTCGATCCAGGCCGTGCGCGCCGAGCAGCCGGTCGACCACCCCGCGAACGTGCCTGGCCAGCACCGCGGGTACTCGCGGCGACAGGCCCATCCGGAAGCCGAGGTCGGTGACGTCCCAGGTCATGTGCTCGGCCGTGCCGACGTCGGTCTGCGCGACCACGTCGACCACCTCGAAACCGGGCCGGGCGTCCCCGGGTTCCAGCACCAGCGCGCTCGCCGCGTCGGCGAACAGCGCGTGCGCCACCACCTGGTCGACCTCGTCCGTGGGCGGCTGGATGTGCAGGCTGGTCAGCTCGAGACACAGCAGCACGGCGGAGCGGTCGCGCGCGGCGGTGAAGTCGGCCACGGCGCCCAGCCCGGGCAGCGCCGCGTAGCAGCCCATGTGCCCGACGAACAGCCGCTGCACCAGGTCGGACATGCCGAGGTCGCGGGCCAGCCGGATGTCCAGCCCGGGCGTGACGTAGCCCGTGCAGGACACGACGGCGAACAGCCCGACATCCGCGGGGTCCTTGCCGGCGTCGGCGAGCGCCGCGGCCACGGCGTCCTTCCCCAGCGGCAACGCCTCGGCCAGGTATCGCTCCATCCTGGCGCCGGTGCCCCAGCCGGACACGTCCTCGAACACCGGGTTCGCCACCGCGTGCCGGGTGCCCACGCCGGAGTTGGCGAAGATCTGCTCGGCGATCCGCACGTCCCGGTAGTGCCGGTCGAAGAACCCTTCCCAGACCGCCTGCTGCGAGTACGCAGCCGGCACCGCCGCGCCCATGCCGGTTACCCGCGCCCTCACGGCGTACCCCCGGTGAGCGGCCGGGCGGCGCTCACCATCGTGGCACCTCGGCCTCGTTCTCCGGATCCATGCCCAGCGCCGCCGTGCCCAGCCAGTCCGCGCACACGTCGGACGTGGCCGGCTGCAGCGACCCGCACCGGGCGTCCCGGTAGATCCGCTCCAGCGCGGCACCGCGCCGCGTCGCCGACGTCCCGGCGGCCTCCAGCATCGAGGCGGCGACCTCCATCGCGGTCTCGCCGGCGAGCAGCTTCGCCCGCCACACCCACCGGTTGGTCTGCGGGTCGCCGGCCGCCGCGTCCACCCGGCGGGCCGCCTCGAGCACGGCGAGCCGGGCCGCCTCGACCCGCGCCTCGGCCCGGCCGACCCTGGCCCGCACCGCCGGCAGCCGCTGCAGGCCACGGGAGCGCAGGTGCTCGACGGCGGCGTCCACCGCCGAGCGGGCCACCCCGACGTAGACCGCCGCGTACGACGCGACCAGCCACTGCGGCATCACCTGCGCCAGCAGCAGGGTCAGCCCCTCCATGCCGCCGAGCAGCGCGTCGGCGCGGACCACGACGTCGAGGTGCAGGTCGTCGCTGCCGGTGGCACGCATCCCCATCGAGTCCCAGGTGCGCTCGACAGTCAGTCCGGGGCCGGCCGGGACGAGGAAGTGCGAGACCACCGCCGGGTCGGAACCGGCGGCCCTGGCCGCGACCAGGTAGAGGTCGGCGTGCCCGGCACCGGAGACGAACGTCTTGGCGCCGCGGATCCGGAAGCCACCGTCGACAGGCTCGTACGCGGTCGTCAGCTTCGACAGCCGGCTGCCGGCGCCGCGCTCGCTCATCGCCACGGCGAACAGCGCGCCGGAGGCCGAGCGGGCGAGCGCGGCGTCGCGCATCGCGAAGTAGGACTCGGGTACGCCCAGTGCCCGGGCCACCTCGTCCGGGGTCTGCGCCAACGCCCCGGTGACCGAGGCGTGCATGTTGAACACCAGCGCGGTCGCCCCGGCGCCGGCGCCGAGCGTCATCGCCACCTCGGCGTAGTCGGCGAAGCCGGCTCCGGGCCCGCCGAGCCGCTGCGGCACCATCAGCCCGAGCAGCCCGGCCGAGCGCAGGTCCGCGAAGTCCGCCACCGGGAAGGTGCCGGCCCGGTCGTGCTCGGCGGCCCGCTCGGCAAGGCGCGGCGCCACCGCGCGGGCCGCTTCGAGCGCGGCGGCGGGATCCGCCAGCCGAGGCCGGTCCGTGCCCGGCACCGGCGCCGCAGACATCGACACAGTCACACGCCCTCCTTGGTGCCGTACCCCTGGAAGAGCACGGCGGTCGACCGGGTCGGCACCATCCTCGCCTCGGCCGACCGGCGGGCCAGCCATCGCGCGGTGCCCAGCAGCGGCGGCCGCAGCCCGCGCAGCCTCAGCCGTACGCCGTGCCGGGCGGCCTCGTCCACCAGCAGCCGCCGGTCGACGAACAACTCCGGGTCGTGCAGGCCCTTCGGCGCGCCACGGGGGATGCGCTCGGCGATCGTCACGACGAGCAGCCTGGCCAGCCGGGTGTCGGCGAGGGTGTCGAGCACGAGCGTGCCACCCGGGCGCAGCACCCGGCACGCCTGCATGACCGCGGCCGGCAGGTCCGGCACGTGCTCGAGGATCTCGCCGGCGGAGACCGCGTCGGCGACACCGTCGGCCAGCGGCAGCCGCAGCACGTCGCCGCGCACCGCGAGAACCCCGTGCCCCGCGGCGATCCGCAGCGAGGTGTCCACCAGATCGACGCCGACGTGCCGGTAGCCCAGCCGGGCGGCGTGCGGGGCCAGCAGCCCGGCCCCGCAGCCGAGGTCGACCAGCACGGCGCCGGGCCTCGGCGCGGGCGGGAGCAGCTCGGCGCGGGCGGCGGCGATCCAGCGCAGCATCGCCAGCCGGCCGTACGGCGCCCACCACTCGCCCGCCATCTCCTCGTACTGCCGGACGTCGTTGGGTCGCAGTGCGGCTGCGGGGGACATGTCCCGAGACTACGTGCGGCCGTCCCGCTGCTGCGCGGCCCGCAGCGTCGCGTGGTGCGGGAGCCAGTCGGCCAGCCGGACCGGGAAGCCGTCCTCGGACAGCGTCGCGACCACGTCCGGGTCGTCGTCGACCACCAGCGCGACCTCCCGCCCGCGGCGCAGCCGCCGCAGCTGGTCCCGCTTGGTCAGCCGGGCGGGCCGGAAGTCCCGGTCCGGCCGCATCAGCAGCGGCCCGTCGGGCAGGCCGTGGTCGGCGAGCCAGCGCTCGGTCAGCGCGCGGTTTCGCTCCGGGCGGCCGGTCAGCCACACCACGTCGTGGTCGGCGGCCAGCCCGCGGACCAGGTCGATCCCGGTCTCCAGCGGGGGATCGTCGCCGGCGCGGGCGAAGAACTCCTCCCACCGCTTCGGCCGGTCCTCGATCAGGTGCAGCCGGTGGCGGACATCGGCGACCACGCCGTCGATGTCGATCACCGCGAGCGGCCGGGGCTCCACACCGTCCGAGTGTGCCAGCCATTCCGGGCGGCGGTGCCGGGACCGGGCGGCGGTGCCGGGACCGGGCGGCGAGCGTACGCTGCCCCGGAAGCTCCCTCATACCGGGGAGGTGAGCGTGGTCGTCCCTCTCGGCGCCGGCGTGACGGCGGCGCCGAACCGGTCCGGGGCCGGCCTCGTCGGCCCGGCGGTGGCAAGCCTTTTCCCCCACCGGCTGCCGCTCGCCACCGCCTTCGGCGAGCTCCGCTCGCAGGTCCGGGCCTACGCCGCGCTCGGGTTGTCCGCCGGTCACCGCCGCGACGCCGTCCTGCGGTCGCTCGGCGCTTGCGGGGCGGGTGCTCCGACCGAGGCCGGCGCGGCCGCGACGTGCTTGCAGGTCCTTGCGACGGACCCCGCCGACCTGCCGTTCGTCGCGCTCTACCAGGTGGACC
>DASPYH010000321.1:0-7453 GCA_035636875.1 Mycobacteriales bacterium
TTCAGGAGCCGTGTCCGCACCTTCTCCGCAGTCGCACCCGCCCTTGGCCCGGTCGGGACGGTCTCCTTCAGATAGTGCCGCTTCTTCGAGATCGGGTCGATGCCGGCGTACACGACTACCCGGAGGGAGCCGCTGGGGAGCGCCTCGATCCGTCCTCGGGAGCGCCGGTCGGTGCCGGCAGTGGAGCCCGCCATGGACCAAGATTAGCGCAGCTCGCACCACGCACGGCACCACGAGTGGTGGATCACGCATCTCCCGACTGCCGCCATGGGGCTAAATAGGCTGGTCAGAGCCTCGTCTGTCTTGTGCCCCCGGCAGGATTCGAACCTGCGACACCCGCTTTAGGAGAGCGGTGCTCTATCCCCTGAGCTACGAGGGCGGTCTGGCCCGAGACGCCGCGGAGGAGCCCGTGCTGGCGTCTCCTGGGATCTCGTGCCCTGTCGAGCCTAGCGGGTGGGGACCGGGACGACCCCGTCAGTGCAGTTCGTACCGGCGCTTCTCGACGACCACGGGCAGGCCGTCGAGCTCCTCGATCTGCAGCTCGGCGGGGATCTCGGCCTCGGGGTCGACCGTGACCTCCAGGACCGGGCGGCCGTCCCGCAGCTTGACGCCGACGCCGGTCACCCCGGGCAGCGTCATGATCCAACCCTCGTGGCGTCGCTGAACGGCCACCGCGTCGTCGTACGGCATCGTCATCCCTGAAGTGTGAACCCCGCCCGGCGGACGTTGCAGGCGGCGGAGGGGAGATAGCCGGCAAAACATCTGCCGTTTCCTGGTATCTGGGGAGTGCGCTGCTTCTCCTCTCACCAGAGCCGCGGGGGAGCGGCTCACGGGGAGGGGGACATCAAGCATGCCATCGGTGGACGAACTGATCGCCGTCAAGCAGCAGGTCGAGGCACGGTTCCTGGGCCAGCCCGGGGTCACCGGCGTCGACGTCGGATACAAGGAGGTCGGTGGTCGGCTCACCGACCAGGTCGCGATCCGCGTACATGTCGAGACGAAGCGGGACGACGTGCCGGAGGACCAGCGGGTTCCGGCGGAGATCGACGGTGCGGTCACGGACGTGCTGGAGCGCAGGTACGAGCTGCAGGTGCTCGCCAAGCCACTCGAGGTGTCGGCGCAGGCGGACACCACCCACTACGCCAGCCTGCAGGGCGGCGTCAGCATGGGTCCGAGCCGGGTGGTCAACGGCTCCATCTTCGCCGGCACGCTCGGCGCGATCGTGATCGACAAGATCACCAACCAGCGTGCGGCGCTGACCAACTTCCACGTTGCCTGCGTGGACAGCACGTTCTCCATCGGCGACCGGATGGTGCAGCCCAGCCGGATCGACACCGGCGTCGTGCCGACCGACGAGTTCGGCTCGCTGCTGCGGGAGACGCTCTCGGCGAACGTCGACGGCGCGATCATCGCGATCGACGCGGGCAAGACGAGCACCTGCCAGGTCGTCGACATCGGCGCCGTCAAGGGCACCAAGGCCGCGACGCTCGGGATGGTGGTGCGCAAGCGTGGCCGCACCACCGCGCTGACCCACGGCAGCGTGGACGGCCTTGCCGGCACCGTCAACGTCGACTATGGCGACGGCATCGGCGTGAAGACGCTGACGAACCAGATCAGCATCGCCGCCGACACCACCCAGAACCCGGTCTTCTCCGACCACGGCGACTCCGGGTCGGTCATCGTGGACGGTTCCGGCTTCGTGGTCGGCCTGCTGTTCGCGGGCGCCGGCACGAGCACCGTGGCGAACCCGATCGCGGCCGTGCTGACCGAGCTGAACATCTCGATGTGCTCCGGCAAGTCGATCATCAAGGACATCAAGGACGGCCGGAAGGACTTCATCAAGGACAAGGACAAGGAGTTCCGCAAGGAACTGATCAAGGAGAAGGAGCTGCGCAAGGACCTCGTCCCGGACAACAAGCTGCTCAAGGACGTCCGGGACGGGATCCCGAAGCGGATCGTCGAGGGTCCCCCGAGTGGCCCCGGCCCTGACCCGGGGCCGTTGCAGCCGGGCGGTCCCGGCCTCGGCGGCCAGGCTGCTCTGGAGCAACGCCTGGCCGCGCTGGAGAGCCAGCTCGGGCAGCTGACCAGCTTCATCGGTGCCGAGCTGCGGCCGGACCTGTCCGGCTCCGCCTTCTCCGGCGAACCCCAGCTCAGCGACGCCGAGGTCGCGGAGCTGCGCGCCGAGCTCGAGCAGCAGGTAGCGGACGCGGCCGCGGCGAAGGCCGAGCTGGACGGGCCGAACACGTAGGGAGCCGGCCCACACCGGCGAGCCGGGATCGACGCGTCCGTACGACCTTCTGGAGACGGCGATGTTGCTGGTGCTGTGCGGGCTCGACGACGCCGGCGCCCTGTGGTTCGGGCGCAGGGCGATCGAGGCCGGCGTCGACTGCAGGATCGTGACGACCGAGGAGCTCTCGTACGTCGCCCGGCTCTCGCACCGGCTCGGCGGTGGTGGCGTGCACACCACCGTCGAGCTGGTCGACGGGACCCTGCTGGTCGACGACGTCGTGGCGGGAGCCGGCAGGGTCAGCGGAGTGCTCCACCGCATGCTCGAACCCCCCGCCCGGGCGTGGCAGCGCGCGGCGCCGGCCGAACGCGACTACGCCACGATGGAGCTGCACGCCGTCGTGCTGAGCTGGCTGCGTGGGCTGCCCTGCCCGGTGCGCAACCGGCCGGAGCCGGACTGCCTCGCCGGCCCGGTCCGCCACCCGTTCGCGGCCACGGCAGCGGCGCACGCCGCCGGGCTCCGCTGCCCCACCGTCCGGTTCGACACCGCGGCGCCGCTCGGTCCGGCCGACGCGCTCCTCGCCGCGGCGGCCACAGCAGCCGGGCAGCAGGCGCGGGCGGTCCACCTTGCCTGCCTCGACGGCGACGTGATCGCGGCGGGCGTACCGGACGAGATCGTGGCCGGCGTCTCCGCGTTCGCCACGGAGATCGGCGCCGGCGAGGCACTGATCGGCGTCGACTTCGTCGTCGGTCCGGCCGGATGGTGGTTCGCCGGGGTCACCCCGCTGGCGGACCTGCGGGCCGGCGGTGGCGACCTGTGCGGCCGGCTCGTCGACCTGCTGGCACCCACCCTGGCCGGGGCGATCCGGTGACCGTCCTGCTGTGGGGCGTGCCCACCGAGCCGCCGGTGGCCATGGTGACCCGGGAGCTGACCGAACTCGACGCCGACCTGGTCGTGCTCCATCCGCAGGCGGCGGCCGGTCAGCAGGTGCAGGTGCTGATCGGAGCGGCCGGAAAGCCGGGCGTCGCCGGCATGCTGCACGCGAACGGGCGCCGGGTCGACCTGGCCGGTGTCGTCGGGGCATACCTGCGTCCGGTGGAGCCGGGCCTGGTGCCGGAACTGCGCGGCCGGGCGGAGACCGCGCCAGAGCTCGTGCACGCCCGCAGGGTGCACGACGCACTCATCGGGTTCACCGAGGTGGCTCCCCTCGTCAGCGGCTGCCGGGTGGTGAACCGGCTCTCGGCGATGGCGTCCAACTCCTCGAAGCCGTTCCAGGCGCAGGCCGTCGTCCGGCACGGGTTCGCCACTCCCGAGACGCTGGTGTCCGACGACCCGGACGAGGTTCTCGAGTTCGTCGACCGGTATCGCGACGTGGTCTACAAGTCCTGCAGCGGCATCCGCTCGGTGGTCACGGCGTTCGACCCCACCGCCGATCGCGAGCGGCTGGACCGGCTCCGGTGGTGCCCCGTGCAGTTCCAGGAACGGGTGGCCGGGCCGGATGTCCGAGTCCACGTCGTCGGTGACGAGGTGTACGCGGCGCTCGTGGACACCACCGCGATCGACTACCGGTACGCGCGGGCGCAGGTTGGCTCGGACGCCCGGCTGAGCAGTTATCGACTCGACGACCACCTGGCGGCCCGCTGCGTCGCTCTGGCGTCGGACCTGGACCTGCCGTTCGCCGGGATCGACCTCAAGCTCGCACCCGACGGCCGGGTGGTGTGCTTCGAGGTCAACCCGTCCCCGGGATTCTCCTGGTACGAGAGCGAGACCGGGCTGCCGATCGCGCGTGCCGTTGCCCGGTGGCTGCTCGGCGGCTAGGCCCGCCGCCGGCCGCCCCGCCGGCGGCCGAGAGGAGTCAGTCCTTGGGGGCTATCTCGTATCGGGGGCCCAGGTCGGGCTCCTCACCGCCGACCACCTCGTGGATGAGGTCGGTCTCGCGCAGCAAGCCGCGCAGCAGCCAGCGGACGGTCTCCCGCGGCAGGCCGGCCTGCTGGGCGATGTCGTCCAGGTACGTCGGCCGGCCTGCCGCCTCCAGCGTCGCGATCGCCTCGACCATCCGGGACTCGTCCTCGGACAGCTCGTACCCGGCCCAGTCGGCCCGCGTCATCGCCGCGGGCTACCCGGCACCCGGCCGATCAGTCCTCCCCGGGCGGATCAGCGCTGTGCCGCGGACGCTCCGACCGGCCCGAAGACCGGGGCGAGGGCCGCCTGGGCGCTGGCCAGCCGCTCCCGTCCAGCGCCCAGCGCCTCGAGCGCCGCGGCGATCTCCGCCCGGACCTCGGCGATCCGGTTCGCCGCCGACCCGCTCTCGTCGGAGACGCCCAGCGAGCCGTGGTGCGCCTCCAGCCAGCCGGCGAGCTGGTCGAGCAGTTGCGGCAGCAGCTCCAACGAGTAACCCACCGCGCCGAAGACCGTGTAGATGTCGGCGGCGGTGCTGACGCCGGACCAGCTGGCGTGCACCGCCTGGCGCAGCGCCTCCTCGGCGGCGCGAGCGGCGTCGGTGGCGGTCATCGCCTCGGTGATCATGGGGACGTCCTCGGTCTCGGTCATGATCCCGCCCTACCCGATCATCGCCCGTCCCGAACGCGTGCGGCGGCTCCGGCATGTGCGGGAGCCGTGCCGCACGGGGGACGGGCGAAACGTCACCGCCCCCCGCACGTTGTCCACTGTAGACCGGACTCAGCCCGGCCGGGCCGCTCCGGAGTAGTCCAGGATGCTGATGCTGGCGTACTTCACCACGTCGCCCGTCTGTGGCGCGTGGATCATCTGCCCGCCGCCGACATAGATGCCGACGTGGTAGGCCGGCGAGCCGAAGAACACCAGGTCGCCGGGCTGAAGCTGCGAGCGGGACACGTGCGGGGCCGAGTTGTACTGCATCGCCGCGGAGTGCGGCAGGGACACCCCGGCGGCCGCCCACGAGAACATGGTCAGGCCCGAGCAGTCGAACGAGTCCGGACCGGACGCGGCCCAGACGTACGGCTTGCCCAACTGTGCCCGCGCCGTCGCGACCGCGACGGACGCCCGCCCGCTGACCGGCACGCTCACCGGCGGCGGGTTCACGGTGGTCGATGGGGTCGACGGCGCGGTGGACGGCGCCGCACGGGTGTCGGCCCGGCTTGCCCGGTCTACAGGGTGCGGCTGGGCGGCCAGGAACGCGCGCCGCTCGCCGG
This sequence comes from Mycobacteriales bacterium, assembly GCA_035636875.1. Classification (GTDB taxonomy): domain Bacteria; phylum Actinomycetota; class Actinomycetes; order Mycobacteriales; family CADCTP01; genus CADCTP01. Next base: position 5,398 of record DASPYH010000321.1, read on the forward strand.
CCGACAGCTTGTCGTAGAGCGCCTGGCTCTGCGCAGCCCGCCGGGTCAGATCCGCCCGCCTGGCGGCGAGCTCACGGGTCAGCCGGTCCGCCGCGGCCGTCGCCGCCTCCGCCTCGCTCTTCGCCTTGGCCGCCGCCGCGCTCGCCTGCGCGGCCTCGGACAGCACCGAAGCACGCCGGGTCGCGACGACGTCGATCATGCTGGCCTGCGCGGCGAACTCAGCTGGCGAGTCGCTGGAGAGCATCGGCCCGAAGGTCTCGAACGGGTCCGACCGGGACTCCGAACGCACCAGCCTCTTCACCCGGTTGCGGTAGCTGCTGACGGCCAACTGCGCGGCCTCCGCCTTCGCGGCGGCGGCCCTCGACCCCGCCTTGCGCCGTTCGAGCATGATGCGAGCGTCGTTGTACTGCTCCGTGACCTGCTCGAACTGGTGGTTGAACGCCCGCAGTTGCGCCATGGCCTGCGCGGACGTGGTCGGCGTCGGAGGGGTCGAGGGGCCGGGGACCGCCTGCCCACTGGTCGCGGTGAGCCCTACACCGAGGGCGACCGCACCGGCGACGGAGACTGATCGGACCAGGCGGGAAGTGGGTCTCGGTACTGCCACCGAGGCGGCACTCCTTGTCTTCCATTCCGCCGACCGGGTTAGCTGACGGGTTCGGGCGTGGAAGGCGCCCTACGGCTCTGCCGCTCCGGAGGGGACGGAGCGGCCGAGCCGATTCACCCCAGGGAAGGAGTGGGTCCCCGGCTCGGGACCCGGTCCGAACCGGGTCCCGATTAGGCGGTGACTTCCGGTGCCTCCCGCGGCTGGGAGGCAGACGGCCGGTAAGCCGTGGGAAGACTACGGCCTGTACGGACGGAGTCAAGTTTCATCACCGTACGTGATCCGTTGCCTACGAATCTGTCGCGCGGCTGGGTCAGGAGTCCCGGCCGGCCAGCGCGGTGAGCGCCTGCCGGAGGTGCCCGCCCGCCCGGTCGAGCGCGGCGGCGGCGGCGCGGGGCGCGACGCCGGTGAGCAGGACGAGCAGCGCCACCCGACCGTCGCCGCCGGCTGCCCGCAGCGCGCTGGCGCAGGCGTCCGCGTCCTCACCGGTCGCCTCCGCCAGCGCCGCCGCGACCCTGGCCCGCAGCTTGCCGTTGGTCGCCGCCGCACCGACCATCAGGTTCGACCATGTTCGTCCACTGCGGACCATAGCCGCGGTGGACAGCGCATTCAGGACGAGCTTCTGCGCCGTGCCCGCTTTCAGCCTGGTAGACCCGGTTATCGCCTCGGATCCGGTGTGGACGGCGACATGTATGTCTACTTCGGAGCCAGCAGCCACGGAGGGGTTGCCGCTGACCAGCACGGTCGATGAGCCCCTGGCCACCGCGGCGCGCAGGGCGGCCAGCACGAACGGGGTGCGGCCGCTGGCGGTCACCCCGACCAGCACGTCCCCTGGGCCGGCCAGCACGCCCACCCGTGCACCGGCGGCACCATCGTCCTCGCCGTCCACCCCCGGGCCGAAGGGCGCGACGTGCGCGGTCCACCGGCCCGGCTCCAGCCCGTACGTCGGGCCCAGCTCGTCCGCGTCGAGCGCGGCCAGCCGGCCCGACGTGCCGGCCCCGGCGTAGCGGATGGTGTGCCCCGCGGCCAGCGCCTCGACGATCAGGTCCACGGCCCGGCCGAGCTCCGGCAGCGCCGCGGCCACCGCTGCCGGCACGGTGGCGTCCTCGGCCGCCAGCAGCCGAAGCACGTCCGGTGTGGGCAGCTGGTCGATTCGCTCGGTTGCGGGGTTGCGGCCCTCGGTCGGCGCATCGCGGCCCTCGGCGCGCAAGTCGCGGCCCTCGCTCGGCCAGTCGCGGCCCTCTGTCGGCAGGTCGCGGCCCTCGGCCGCCGGGTTGCGGCCCTCGGTCGGGGGGCCGAGCCTGGCCGTTCCCGCGGCGGTCATCGCTCCTCCTCGTCGGTCTGGGTGACCTTGGCCAGGCCCGGCGGCGCGTCCGGGTCGAGCCCGAGCCGGCGGGCGAGCGCCTCGACCATCAGTTGCCCCGGCACGACCAGGGCGAGCGGCGCCACCTCCTC
>DASPYH010000322.1:0-2033 GCA_035636875.1 Mycobacteriales bacterium
ACTCGCCGATCCCGAGCGCGAGCCGCAATCCGGGGCGGCCGGACAGGTCGAGCGACACCGGGGGCACCGCCCGCCGGAAGGCGGCGAACCGCGTCGGGGCGAGCCGTGCCCTTGTCACCGCGGCCACCGGCCCGTCCCACCGCCCGCCCGCCGGCGCCCCGAACGGCTCCCGCTTCGACCACCGCCCGCGCGCCGCCAGCGGGCGCAGCTCCACCCGCCACGCCTCCTCGGCGAGCCGCCGCCAGCCCGCAACCGTCGGCGAGGCCTCGAACGCCCGCGCGGACGCCCGGTCGGTCCAGGTCGCCAGCAGCCCCCACCGGCGGGGGTCGGCGTCCAGGAGGGTGAAGGTGCGCCCGTACCCGGTGCCCAGCAGCTTCGCGAACCGGACGCCCGGCGTCGCCCGCACCGGGCTGCGGTCAGTCGCCATCCGCACCATCGCGGCCGGGACGCCCCGCCACGGCACCCGCCACAGGTGCAGCGTGACCAGTTCCGGCACCGGCTCGCGCATGCGCAGAGACTAGGTCGCGCGGGAGGAGACCGCTCAGCCGACGTCCGCCGGCGTCCCGCCGGTGATCCGGGCAAGCTCGTCGAAGCTGGTCGGGAAGACCGCGTGCGGGGTGCCGGCCGCCGCCCACACGACGCCGTAGCGAGCCAGCTCGACGTCGACGAGCGTCCGCACCGGCGCCGGGTGGCCGACCGGTGCGACTCCTCCGATCGGCTGGCCGGTCGCCGCGCGGACGAAGTCCGGAGCGGCGCGGCGCAGACCCGACACGCCGAGCAGCGCGGCGACCCGGGCGGTGTCCACCCGGTGCGCGCCGCTGGTCAGCACCAGCAGCGACTCGCCGTCGGCGTCGAAGACCAGCGAGTTGGCGATGGCGCCGACCTCGACGCCGAGCTGCGCGGCGGCCTCGGCCGCGGTCCGCGCCGAGTTGGGGAGCTCCCGGACCTCGCCGGCGACCCCGGCCGCGACCAGCTTCTCGGCGACCCGGCGGGCGTTCGGATGCAGAGTCGACGTCACCGGGCAAGCCTATGTGCCGCGTCCCGGCGGACGTGGGCCTGGCCTGAGGTGACGGCGTCGCGGGCGGTCCTGATCGCGACTCCCGGGCGCTGGCGCGTGCGGCAGCCCGGCTTCGGCGGCCGGACCCCTAGTCGACGCCGAGCAGCGGCTCGTCGGAGGCGCGGAGGTCGACGGCGGGCAGCCCGTCCGGGTGCGCTCGCCGCACCCGCTCCACGACCTCGAGCGCGACGTCGAGGTGCCATCGCCTGGTCGCCTGGTAGAAGTCCTGCGCCGTCCGGTTCAGCTTCGGCCGCCCGTGCAGCGGCTTGTCGCTGACCGCGAGCAGGGTCGCGGTCGGCACCCGGTAGCGGAAGCCGTTGGCGGCGACGGTGGCGGACTCCATGTCCACCGCGATCGCCCGCGACAGCCGGATCTCCTCGAGCACGCCGGCCTGCTCGAACTCCCAGTTGCGGTTGGCGGTCGTGTAGACGGTGCCCAGCCGGTACGGCAGTTCGCGGCGGACGACGGCGTCGAACAGGTACGTGTTCAGCCGGTGGTTGGACGCGACCGGCACGCCCAGCGGCAGCACGTGGTCGAGCACGCCGTCCGCCCGCTGGTACGTGGTGGCCAGCACCAGGTCGCCGATGCCCTGGTGGTTCCGCAGGCCGCCGCAGTGCCCGATCATCAGCATCAGGTCCGGCCGCAGCACCGCCACGTGGTCGGTGATCGTCTTGGCGTTCGACGGGCCGACCCCGATGTCCACCAGGGTGACACCGTCGCGGGCCGGCCGGGTGTGGTGCCACGCGGGCATCTGCCGGCCCGGCCGGTCCGGGCCGACGGCGTCCGGGAACGTCTCCCGGAACGAGTCGACGTGCCAGGCGTAGTTGGTGAATAGCAGGTACCGCTGGAAGGTCTCGGCCGCGGTGCCGGTGTAGTGCGCCAGCCGCTCGATCGACAGCGCCATCCGCTCCGGACCGAACAGGAACAGCTTCTTGCGCCGCGGGTCCCACCTGCTCTCGTCCAGCGCCTGGACCAG
>DASPYH010000323.1:0-2370 GCA_035636875.1 Mycobacteriales bacterium
GCGGCCGGCCCCGCGCGGCGTGCTGGCGGATGCGGTCGGCGGGATGCTGGCCGCCGCCGCGGTGGCCGCCGCCGTGGTCGACCCAAGGGTGCGCGAGGTCGCCGGGGACCGGCCGGTGGCGGCCGCGGTGCTGCTGGCGTACCCCGTCCTGGACGTCGCGCTGACCGGCCTGCTCGTGGTCGCGGCGAGGGCGGCCGGCTTCGTCGAGCCCGGCTGGCGGGTGCTGGGCGTCGCCCTGCTGCTGTTCGTGGGCACCGACGCCACCTGGCTGCTGCGCGCCGCGGGCGGCGAGCCCGGGACCGGCGGTGCCCTCGGCCTGTCCTGGGCCGTCGCGGCGGCGCTGCTCGCCGTGGCGGCGTGGCAGCGCCCGGTGCCGGTACGCCAGGTGCGGTTCGAGGGGGCGACCCTGCTGGCGGTGCCGTGCATCTCGGTGACGGTCTCGCTCGCCCTGCTCGCGGCGCCCGGGCCGATGCGTCCGCCGCTGCCGGCGGTCGAGCTCGCCATCGCCGCCGTCGCGGTCGCCTCGGTGCGGGCCACGCTGGCGCTGCGCCGGTCGCTGGCCGCTTCCGGCTCCCCGCACGATGCGGTCACCGACGACCTCACTGGGCTGGCGAACCGCCGGTTGCTGCTGCGCCGGCTCGACGCGGCGCTCACCGCGCCGACCCCGTGCGCCCTGCTGTTGCTCGACCTCGACCGGTTCAAGGAGGTCAACGACACCCTCGGGCACCCGGTCGGCGACGAGCTGCTGCGCCGGCTCGGCCCCCGGCTGGCCGGTGCCGCGCGGCCGGGCGAGACGGTGGCGCGGCTCGGCGGCGACGAGTTCGCCCTGCTGCTGCCCGGGATCACGGATTCCGACGAGGCGTGCCGTGCGGCGGACCGGGTGCTCGGCGGCCTGGTCGGCGCGTTCGTCGTCGACGGGCTCACCCTGTTCGTGACCGCCAGTGCCGGTGTCGCGCTCGCACCGGAGCACGGCGACGACACACCGACGATGCTGCGCTGCGCTGACGTCGCGATGTACCAGGCCAAGCGGTCCGGCGGCGGCGTGCAGGTGTACCGGCCCCGCGCCGACCCGCACTCCCGCAGCCGGCTCGAGGCGGCGACCGCGCTGCGCCGGGCGATCGGCGACGGCCACCTGGTGTGCCACTACCAGCCCCAGGTGGACGTGGCGACCGGCGTCACGGTCGGGCTGGAGGCGCTGGCGCGCTGGGACGACCCGCGGCGAGGGCTGCTCCGGCCGGAGGAGTTCCTCGGGCTCGCCGAGCAGACCGGACTGATGCCACGACTGCTGGACCTGGTGTTGCGGACCGCGCTGGCGGACTGCCGGCGCTGGCGCGCCGAGGTGCACCACCTGCGGGTCGCGGTGAACCTGGCCGCCAGCTCGCTGCTGGACTCGACCCTGCCGGGGCGGGTGACGGCCGCGTTGGAGGTCGCCGGACTGCCCGCCGACACGCTCACCCTCGAGATCACCGAGGGCGTGCTCGTGGACGCCGGACGCGCCCGGATGACCCTCGAGATGCTGCACGCGATGGGCGTTTGCATTGCCCTGGACGACTACGGCACCGGCCGCTCGTCGGTCGGGCTGCTCAAGGACCTGCCGGTGGACCAGATCAAGCTCGAGGGCGGACTGGTGACCGCCGTCGCCGGGGATCCCCGGGCACGCGCCATCGTCCGGCACACGGTGCTGATGGCACACTCGCTCAACATCGAAGTGGTCGCCGAGGGGGTGGAGGACCCGGCGACGCTGCAGGTGCTCGACCAGCTCGGCTGCGACCACGCCCAGGGCTTCCAGATCGCCGCGCCGCTCCCGCCGGACGAGGTGCTCGGCTGGCTGGAGGCAGCCCGTCGCGGCGCCGCGGCCACCTCGACGGCAGGTGCCGGGTAACCGGCTCACGGTCAGCACACGCCGCCGGCGGAAGACTGTGGCCCGTGGGCAGGACGGGCGCGTGAGGCGGACGCGGTGAGGCGTGCGGCGGGCCTGGCGGCGCGGGCGGTGCTCGCGCTGGCCACGACTCTGCTGCTCGGCGGCTGCGGGGCGGCGGCGGCGCTTCGCTCCGACCCGACCTGGGTGCCGAAGCCGGAAGGCCCGCCACCGGCGGAGCTGCCGCAACCCGAGGGGACGACCGAGGTGCCCTCACCGGACCGGCCGGGTGTGCCGGGCGGACCGGAGGCCGGCGGCGCGGATGACCCCAACGTGGTGGCGACCGGGCTGACGCTGCCGTGGGGTCTGGTGGTGCTGCCGGACGGGACGGCGCTGGTCGGCGAGCGGCCCACCGGCCGGATCCTGCGGGTCCGGCCCCGCCGCGCTCCCGCCCGGGAGGTGATGCGGATCGCCGGCCTGGACGCGGCGGGGGACGGCGGGCTGCTCGGCCT
>DASPYH010000324.1:0-2717 GCA_035636875.1 Mycobacteriales bacterium
CAGGCCAGGGTCCGGCCTTCGCGGAAGAAGGCGAGCACCGCTGCCTCGTCGCCCAGCTCCCGCAGCGGCCGACCGGCGCCGAACGGCTGGCTCCAGAACGGTCCCTCGCGGAGGTCCGGCGGGCTGACGTACGCGTACGGCGCCTCGATCGCGCTGTCCCCCGGCGAGACGCCGTAGTTCACCGCGTCGAGGGTGATCCCGACGTCGAAGTGCTCCGGCCAGAGCACCGGCGTCGCGGGCTGCCCCACCTCGGCAGCCAGCGCACGCAGTGCGGCGTCCCCGGTCGTCCAGGCGGCGGCCAGCTCGGCGCCGGCGGCGGGATCGACCCGGATGGGGTCGGAGGGCCGGACGCCCGACCCGTCGCGGTACGCCCCTTCGAGCCCGCCGGGCCGCAGGCCGGCGGCGGCCGCCAGCGACTCGTACGTCCCGGTCAGCGGCAGCCGCAGCTCCTGGCCCGCCCGGTGGAGCACGAGGTCGGTCCCGTAGACGCCCAGGCGGGTGAGGTCCTCGAACGGCCGCGACGAGCCGAAGCCGCCGGGACGGGCGGCCAGGCGCATCGTGCCGGTGGCCCGGAACTGCGGCCCCGCGACCAGCAGCTCGGCCACCCCGTGCAGGCTGCGCCTGGTGGCGACGAGAGCGTCCATGGCCGCCCCTGTCGACTCGACGAAGCTCATGGTCCTCCGATCTGCGCGCACAGCCTCGATCGTCGCCGAGTCTCCTGCACTCCGGCCAGCGTCGCGCTGGTTTCGTCGGCGCCGCCCGATACGGTCGCGGTGTGTCGCCCGACGACCCGACCCTCACCCGACGTGCGCTCAACCGCGCCCTGCTCGCGCGCCAGTCGCTGCTGGGTCGGGCGACGTCGCCGCGGCCGCGGATGCTGGAGCGGATGGGCGGGCCGCAGGCTTCCGCCCGGCGGGCAGTCGCCGAGGAGGCCGATCGGCTGGCCGCCTTCCGCCTCTGAGCTCTGGCGCATGCCTGCCGGACCGGGTTGGGTGTCCGTGTGGACGTGTCTCCGGAGCCGGACCGCAATGCGCCGCCGGCCGTCGTGGTCATCTTCGGCGCGTCGGGGGACCTGACCCGGCGCAAGCTGGTGCCGGCGGTGCAGAGCCTTGCGCGCGGCAAGCGGCTGCCGTCGGAGTTCGCGGTCGTCGGCGTCGCGCGGACGCCGATGGACGACAGTCGGTTCCGCCGGCTGGTGCTCGGGGAGGACAGCCTGTCCGATACACCGGAGCTGGTCGAGGGCTTCCACTACCTGGCCGGCGGCTACGACGACCCGGCAACGTACCACCGCCTGCGGGAGCTGCTCGACGACCTGGACGGGCGGTGCGCGACCGCGGGCAACCGGCTGTTCTACCTGGCCACGCCGCCGGAGGCGTTCCCGCACATCATCACCGGGCTCGGCACCGCGGGGCTGAACCGGCCGGCGGACGGGTCGTTCGCCCGGGTCGTGATCGAGAAGCCGTACGGCCGGGACGAGCGCACCGCCAACCAGCTCGACCGGACCGTGCACGCGGTGTTCGACGAGCGGCAGGTGTTCCGGATCGACCACTACCTCGGCAAGGACACGGTGCAGAACGTGCTGGCGCTGCGCTTCGCCAACGCGGTCTTCGAGCCGATATGGAACCGCACCTGGGTCGACCACGTGCAGATCACCGTGGCCGAGACGCTCGGCGTCGGCACCCGCGGCAGCTTCTACGAGGGCGCCGGTGCCACCCGGGACATCCTGCAGAACCACGTGCTCCAGGTGCTCGCGCTGGCGCTGATGGAGCCGCCGACCTCGTTCTCCGCGGAGGCGGTCCGCAACGAGAAGGTCAAGCTGCTGGAGGCCATCCGGGTGCCGACGAGCGAGGACGTGCCGCGCATCGGCGTGCGCGGCCAGTACAGTCGCGGCGGCACCCGGGTGGAGCTGATGCCCGGCTACCGGGAAGAGCCGGGAGTGGACCCGCTGTCGCGGACCGAGACGTTCGCCGCGCTCCGGCTGGACGTGGACAACTGGCGCTGGGCCGGCGTGCCGTTCTACGTGCGGACCGGCAAGCGGCTGCCGCGACGCCTGACCGAGGTGGCGCTGCAGTTCCAGCGGCCGCCGCACCTGCCGATCAGCGCCAACCAGGCGTCCGAGCTCGCCCCGGACGCACTGGTGCTGCGGATCCAGCCCGACGAGGGCATCGCGCTGCGCTTCGGCGCCAAGGTGCCGGGGCACAGCTTCCGGGTCCGCTCCGCGAGCATGCAGTTCTCGTACGGGGAGGCGTTCCCGGAGGAGTCGCCCGAGGCGTACGAGCGGCTATTGCTCGACGCGCTGCTCGGCGATCCGACCCTGTTCATCCGCTCGGACGAGGTACTGCGCTGCTGGCGGATCGTCGACCCGGTGATCGGCCGGTGGGCGGACGATCCCTCGCCGATCCCGACGTACGAGGCGGCCTCCTGGGGCCCGACCGAGGCCGATCGACTGCTCGAACGGGACGGGCGCGGCTGGCGCAACGGCTGAGACCGCAGCCGGCTCCCGCGGAGGCTGGTCAGGGACCGGACGGCGTCGGACTAGGGGGCGGCGAGCCCGAGCCGGACGTGCTGGTCGCGGCCGAAGTGGTCCCAGCCGAGGTGGTCGCTGCCGTGGTCGCGGACTCCGTCGTCGCCGCCGGCTGAGTCGGCGCCGGAGCGGTGGGTGCCGGGGTCGTCGGCGGCGGGGTCGTCGGCGGCGGGGTCGTGGGCGGCGGGGTCGT
>DASPYH010000325.1:0-3086 GCA_035636875.1 Mycobacteriales bacterium
CTGGCTGGGCGGGACCGCGAGCTCGCGCAGTTCGACGTGGTGCTGGAGCGGATCGCGCGCGGTCGGCCGGAGCGCAGCCTGGTGCTCACCGGGCTGCGTGGCGTCGGCAAGACCGTGCTGCTGAACGCGCTGCGCTCACAGGCCATCGGCCGGCTCTGGGGCACCGGCAAGATCGAGGCCCGGCCGGACCAGTCGATCCGCCGGCCCGTCGCGGCGGCGCTGCACATGGCGCTGCGCGAGGTCGCCGGCCGGCACCGCGACCCGGACCGGGTCGACGCCGTGCTCGGGGTGCTCAAGGCGTTCGCGCTGCGGGAGCCGGAGGGCGCGGACAACCGGCGGCGGACCGCGGCGAGGACCGGCCCGCGCTGGCAGCCGGGCATCGACGTGCCGGCCGCGATGGGCCGCGCCGACACCGGCGACCTGGAGATCGACCTGGTCGAACTGTTCGTCGACGCCGCGTCGGTGGCCACCGACCTGTCCGTCGGCATCGCGCTGTTCGTCGACGAGATGCAGGACGTGCCGCCGGCGGACGTGTCCGCGCTGTGCGCCGCCTGCCACGAGCTGTCGCAGACCGGGGCGCCGCTGATCGTGGTCGGCGCCGGCCTGCCGCACCTGCCCAGCGTGCTCTCGGCGTCCAAGTCGTACTCGGAGCGGCTGTTCCACTACCTGCGCATCGACCGGCTGGACCGGGATGCGGCCGACCGGGCGCTGATCGCCCCGGCCGCGCGCGAGGACGTCGAGTTCACCCCGGAGGCGCTGGACGGGCTCTACGCGGTCTCCGGTGGCTATCCCTACTTCGTCCAGGCCTACGGAAAGGTCACCTGGGACGCCGCACCGACGACGCCGATCACGAAGGACGACGTGCTGGTCGCCGCGCCGACCGCGGACGCCGAACTGGCCGTCGGCTTCTTCGGCAGCCGGTACGAGCGGGCGACGCCGGCCGAGCGGGACTACATGCGGGCGATGGCGGCACTCGGCGACGGCCCGGTCGGCACCGCCGAGGTGGCGGAGTCGCTGGGCCGCAAGCCGTCCAGCCTCTCCCCGGCAAGGGACAGCCTGCTGAAGAAGGGCCTCGTCTACTCCGCCGAACGCGGCCTGGTCGCCTTCACCGTGCCGCACTTCGGCCAGTTCCTGCGCGGCCAGCACGCGTGAGATAGAATTCATTACGTGGTGAGTAAGGAGGCTCGCAGGTCCGGTCGGCGTCCGGGGGACGCCCGGACCCGGGAGCAGATCCTCGCGGCCGCGGTCGGCTCGTTCTCCGGCAGCGGGTACGAGAACACCACCATCCGCGGCGTCGCGACGTCCGCCGGCGTCGACCCGGCCCTCGTGCACTACTTCTTCGGCACCAAGGACCGCCTGTTCGCCGCCGCGATGGCCGTCCCGGTAAGCCCCGCCGACCTGGCCGAGCGCGTGCTCGCCGGCGGGGTGGACGGTGCCGGCGAGCGGATGGTCCGCGGCTTCCTCGAGGTGTGGGGCTCGCCGGACAGCGGGCCGCCGCTGATCGCGCTGATCCGCGGCGCCGCGTCGCACGAGGAGTCGGCCCGGCTGCTGCGCGAGTTCATCGGCCGCGAGGTGCTCGGCCGGGTGGCTCGGGCCCTCGACGTGCCGGACGCCGACGTCCGGGCGAACCTGTGCGCGACGCAGCTGGTCGGCCTCGTCATGCTCCGGTACGTCCTGAGGGTGGAGCCGATCGCGTCGGCCGACCCCGAGCAGCTGGTGGCCTGGGTCGGCCCGACGCTGCAGCGCTACCTGACCGGGACGTCCCCCGACCGTTCGGTCGGTTGACCCGCCGGCTGTGGGCATACTGATCTCACCGACAAGCGAAGGGGAGGCCAATGACGTCCTCCATCGACGGCTCCGCCGGCCCTGTTCTCGGCATGATCGCCGACTGGGACGGGGAGGCAGTGGTGTCGCACCACGACCGCGACACCGGAGCGTGGATGTTCATCGGGATCCACAGCACGCGGCTCGGTCCGGCCTGCGGGGGCACCCGGATGCGGGTGTACCCGACCCCGGCCGACGCCGTGCACGACGTGCTCAGGCTGGCCGAGGGCATGACGCTCAAGTGCGCCGCGGCCGGGCTGCCGACCGGCGGCGGCAAGGCGGTGCTCGCGGTGCCGGAGCTGCCGGCCGGGCCGGCACGGCGCGGGCTGCTGCTCCGTTACGGCCGGCTGATCGAGACCATGCACGGGTCGTACCGGACCGGGCCGGACATGAACACCGACGCCGCCGACATGGACGTGCTCGGCGAGGTGACCCGGTGCGTGTTCGGCCGAAGCCCCGGCAACGGTGGCTCCGGCAGCAGCGCGCCGGACACCGCGGTGGGCGTCTGGCACGGGATCAGGGCGTCCTGCGCGCACGCATTCGGTACGTCCGACCTGGCCGGGCGGACCGTGCTCGTGCAGGGCTGCGGCGGAGTCGGCGGCGTGCTCACGGAACTGCTGGTCCGTGACGGCGCCAAGGTGCTCGTCGCCGACGTCGACCCGGCCCGGGTGGCCGAGTTGGAGCGCCGGCACGGCGTGGTGCCGGTCGGCCCGGCCGACGTGCTGCACACCGACTGCGACGTCTATGCGCCATGCGCGACCGGGTCGGTGCTGTCCGCGGCCACGATCCCGGCGCTGCGCTGCCGGGTGGTCGCGGGCGCGGCCAACAACCAGCTGGCCGAGCCGGCCGACGCCGACCGGCTGCGCGCGGCCGGCGTGCTCTACGCGCCCGACTTCGTGATCAACTCCGGTGGCGCGCTGCACCTGATCGGTACGGAGATGTGCGGCTGGGACGCGCCGACGCTGGCGGCTCGGGTGGCCGGGATCGAGCAGACGCTCGGCGAGATCTACCGGCACGCCGACGAGCAGGGCATCACGACGGAGGCGGCGGCCGAGGCGATCGCCCGCGCGAGGCTCGGCGATGCAACGACTTAGCCCGATCGGGTGATCGCCTTGACATAGCTCGCTGTGTCACTACCGTGACGCTTCGTGGATCGAGGCGGCTGGGCGGTCGGGCTCGTGCGCACCGGGCGGGCATGGGAGCAGGCGCGCGCGCTCGGCGAGCAGAAGCTCATCGGCGAGCACATGGCATACCTGGGTCGG
>DASPYH010000326.1:0-2483 GCA_035636875.1 Mycobacteriales bacterium
GGTTTCTGCGCGCCGCGGGCGGGACGGCGGCGGTGGCGGTGGCCGCCGGCGGCGCGGCCCGGCTCCTGGACCGGCGCCAGGCCGCGGCCGACGCGTCGCGGGCCGCGGTGACGATCCCCGCACCGGCCAGCCCGGCGCCAGCGGTCCCGCCGGGCGTCGAGCTGTCCGTGCCGGGCGTACCGCCCTTCCTCACCCCGCCGAGGCGTTTCTACCGGGTCGACACCGCCCTGGTCGTGCCGGCGCTGCGGGCCGACCGGTGGTCGCTGCGCGTGCACGGCATGGTGGACCGCGAGCTGCGGCTGAGCTTCGCCGACCTGCTCGCCCGGCCGCTTATCGAGCGGGACATCACGCTCAACTGCGTCTCCAACGAGGTCGGTGGCCCGTACATCTCCACCGGGCGGTGGGTCGGCGCCCCGCTCGGGCCGCTGCTGGCCGAGGCGAGGATCCGCCCAGGCGCCGACCAGGTCGTCAGCCGGTCCGCGGACGGCTTCACGGCGGGCACGCCCGTCGCGACGGTCCTCGACGGCCGCGACGCCATGCTCGCGGTCGCGCTCGACGGCGAGCCGCTCCCGCTGGAGCACGGCTTCCCGGTGCGCATGCTCGTACCCGGCCTCTACGGCTATGTGTCCGCGACCAAGTGGCTGGTCGAGCTCGAGCTGAGCACGTTCGCCGGGTACGACGCCTACTGGGTGCGGCGCGGCTGGGCGCCCCGCGCCCCGGTGAAGACCGCGTCGCGGATCGACACGCCCGGCGACGGCGCCCGGGTCCGCGCTGGACCGGTGACCGTCGCCGGCGTCGCCTGGGCGCAGCACCGTGGCATCCGCCGGGTCGAGGTCCGGGTCGACTCGGGCGACTGGCGCGACACCGAGCTCGCCGCCGCGGACGGCGTCGACACCTGGCGGCAGTGGCGGTGGGCCTGGGACGCGGGGCCCGGCCGGCACGTGCTGGAGGTGCGCGCCACCGACGGCACCGGAGCGGTGCAGACGGGCGTCCAGCGGCCTCCCACCCCCGACGGCGCGACCGGCTGGCATGCGATCCACGTCACCGTGAGGTGACCCCGGCCGGGCCGTCCACGTCGTACTCGACGCCGTCCGCGCTCCGGTGCGGCTTGACCGCGACCGGCAGCCCGGTCCGCCAGGCCCGGTCGGCCGCCCGCGCCAGGTCGAAGGCGGCGAGCGCGTCCGCGCCGGTCACCCGCGGCGGCACGCCGTCGAGCACGCTGCGGGCGAACGACTCCAACTCCTCCGCGTAGGCCCACGGATAGCGCTCCTGAAAGTCGCGGACCAGCCCGTACGACGCCTGGCCCGGCGTGCGCCACTCAGCCCGCGCGGCGCGGACGGCGAGGTCCGCATGCGTCGCGGTCGGGGTGGCCACCGCGACGGCGTCCACATCGGACAGCAGGTCGTCGTACGACGGTGCCACCGGCACACCGAGTTCGGCACCGACACGGGCGGCGGTCGCCGCGTCGGCGTCGGTCACCGCGACCAGCTGCGCCGAAGGGCAGCGCCAGGCCAGGTTCCGGCTGTGGATGAGGCCCATCCGCCCGAGGCCGGCCAGCCCCACCCGCAGTCGTCTCATCCGAGCCCCGCCGGCACCGTCGGCCCGTCCAGCCGGACCGGCTCGCCCCGCTCGGCCGAGGCCTGGACCGCCTCGAGCACGGCGTCGATCTCGTCGCAGCCGAGCATCTCCTCGTACGAGCCGAAGCTCCGCTCGAGGCCGTGCTCGTCGGCGAACCGGCGTGCCTTCCCGCCGTCCCGGCTGGCCACGGCGACGAACCGGGTCGCCGCCGAGCCCCGGGCCGCCTCCAGGACCACCGCGCCGATGCTGGCCGTGGACAGCAGGCCCCAGCGCACCTGCTCCCACGTCACGTCCCGGCCCGCCCGGCAGCGGCGTTGAGGTTGTCCGCGGCCAGCCGCAGCCCCTCGACCTGGTCGAACGCCTGGTCCTCGTGCTCGATGTTCACCGCGATGTCCGGGTCCACCGCGTACAGGGCGCGCAGGAAGCGGGCCCAGAAGTCGAGGTCGTGGCCTCGGCCGACGGCGACGAACTCCCAGGAGGGGTTCTCCGGCCACCGGTTCAGCGTGTTCCGCCCGCCGAGGCCGACCGGGTTCTGCTCCGGCGGCACGCGCGAGAAGCGGTCGTCGAGGACCCCGTAGACGCGGCAGTTCTCCTCGTGGATGAGGGTGTCCTTCGCCGCCGCGTGGTAGACGAGGCTGCCGAGCCGCTCGATCGCGGCGACCGGGTCGATGCCCTGCCAGAACAGGTGGCTCGGGTCCATCTCGGCCCCCACCTGGGTGGCTCCGGTCTCGGCGACGAGCCGCTCCAGGGTGGCCGGGTTGAAGACGATGTTGTGCGGGTGCATCTCGATGCAGACCTTGACGTCGGCGGCGCGCGCCCGGGCATCGATGTCCCGCCAGAACGGGATGGCCACCTCCTGCCACTGGTAGTCCAGCACGTCGAGGTACTGGCTGTCCCAGGGGTTG
>DASPYH010000327.1:0-2709 GCA_035636875.1 Mycobacteriales bacterium
TCGATCGGCATCGGCAGGCCGATGTCGTCGCCGAAAGGCGAGGCCGCCCCCGACCGGTCGAACGCGAACTCGCTGACGGGCAGCTTGCCCTCGGGGACGATGCGCGCCCGGCTCGGGATGACCGGCCGCTTGTCGGCGGCGGCCGCGGTCCGGGCGGCTTCGTCTTCCGACTCCACGTGCTTGGGCGCGGACGCCATTCTCGCTCCTCAGGTTCGGTGCCGCGGTCGGGATCCAGTTTGTCACAGGGACGGTCTGTCACACCCTCAGGGGCGACGGGCCGCTGGCGTCGGCGGGTAGCGTATTTGGCGATGACCACCGGACTTGCCGACCAGGTGCGCGCGCTGCCCGACGACGAACTGGCCGCGCTGGTGCGGCTGCGTCCGGACCTGGTGGTACCGGTACCGGCCGACCTGGCGGCGCTCGCGGCCCGGGCCCAGGCGCGGGTCTCGGTGGCCCGGGCACTCGATCCGCTGGACCGGTTCACGCTGGAGATCCTCGATGCGGTGCGGCTGGCCCGGGTTGAGGGCGTCACGAGCGTCGAGGCGATCCTCGCGCTGGCCGCCGCCGGCCGGCCCACCCCGGATCCCGGCGCGGTACGCGACGCGATCGAGCGGCTGCGCGCGCTGCTCGTGATCTACGGGCCGGAGGACGAGCTGCGGGTGGTACCCGCCGTGGACGAGGTCGGCTCGCCGTACCCCGCTGGCCTCGGTCGACCGGCGAGCCACCTGGACCCCGCCGCGGCCGCCCTGTGCGCGGACCCGGCCGGCCTGCGCCGCACCGTGCTCGCGGCGCCGCCACCGGCCCGCGCGGTCCTCGACCGGCTCGCCGCCGGGCCGCCGGTGGGCAGCACCACCGCTGGTGCCACCGGCGACCCGGACAACCCGGTCGGCTGGCTGGTCGCGAACGACCTGCTCGTCCCGGTCAGCGACACCACCGTCGAGCTGCCCCGCGAGGTCGGGATGCTGTTGCGCCGCGAGGTCGGGCCGCTCGGTCCGCTGCACCCGGCGCCGCCGGTCCCGGATGCGCCGGTACGGGGGGCCGAGAGCGTGGACTCGGCTGGCGCGGGTCAGGTGATGGAGGCGGTCCGGCACGCCGAGGCGGTACTGGAGGTCCTGAGCGCGGAGCCGGCCCCGGCCCTGAAGTCCGGCGGGCTGGGCGTGCGCGATCTGCGCCGGCTGGCCCGCGCGACCGGCATGCCCGACCCGACCACCGCGGTACTGGTCGAGGTCGCCGCCACAGCCGGCCTGCTCGGCGAGACCGACGGGGAGTACGGCGGCGAGCCGGCGTTCCTGCCGACGCCGGGGTACGACGCGTGGCGCGGCCAGTCGATCGCCAACCGGTGGGTCATGCTGGCCCGGGCCTGGCTGACCATGCCACGCCAGCCGGGGCTGGTCGGCCGGCGGGACGAGCGGGACCGGCCGCTCGGTGCCCTCGCTCCTGAGCTGGAACGGGTCGGCGCACCGGCCCTACGGGCCGCCGCATTGGCGGCGCTGTCCGACGGGAAGCCCGGCCTCGCCCCGGACACCGAACAGGTCCTCGAGGTGCTCGCGTGGCGCTCGCCCCGCCGGTACGGGGCGGCTGGCGAGCAGGTCCGCGCGGACGCGGTGCGCTCCGCACTCGCCGAGGCGGCAGTGCTCGGGGTCACCGGACTCGGCGCGCTCACCTCGTACGGACGCGCGCTTCTCGACGAGCTGCTCGGCGCCGCCCGCCGGGATCCCGACGCGGATCCGCTCGGCGTCCTTTCCGCGGCCGGGCCGGGCGGGTCGGGCGCGGTCGCCACGCTGGACAAGCTCGTCCCGCCGCCCGTCGACGACGTGCTCGTGCAGGCCGACCTGACCGTCGTCGTACCCGGTCCGCCCGCGCCCGACCTGGCTGCCGAGCTGTCCTTGGCTGCCGAACCCGAGTCGGCCAACGTGTACCGAATCACCGCGGACAGCGTGCGCCGGGCGCTCGACGCCGGGTACGTCGCCGGCGACCTGCACCAACTTTTCGCGCGCCGCTCCCGTACCCCCGTACCGCAGGCGCTGAGCTATCTCGTCGACGACGTCGCACGCCGCCACGGCGGGCTGCGGGTCGGCTCCGCCGGCGCGTACGTGCGCAGCGCGGACGAGACGTTGCTCGCCGAACTCGTCGCCGACCGGCGCCTGGGTGACCTGCAACTGCACCGGCTCGCGCCCACCGTGCTCGCGACCCCGTTCGCGTCCGGCCGGCTGCTGGCCACGCTGCGGGACAACGGGTACGCGCCGGTACCCGAGGACGCGTCCGGCGCCGTGGTGCTGCGCCGACCCCGGGCCCGCCGGGCACCGGTCCGCCGCCCGCTGGCCAGCCCGCGGTCCCTGGTGGACGATCAGCGGCCGCTGCCGCCGCCGCGCGTCGCCGGCATCATCGAGCACCTGCGCCGGGCCGACGCCGCCGCGAAGACGGTCAAGCGGGCACCGGCCAGCCTGCGGGTAGCCGGCAACGGCGGGGGTACCCAGGAACACACTCAGGCGATGGCGGTACTGCAACAGGCGGTCCGCGACCGGCAGCGGGTCTGGGTCGGCTACGTGGACTCCCACGGGGGTACCGCCGCCCGGCTGGTCCGCCCGGTCTCGATCGGCGCCGGCTACCTCCGCGCCGAGGACGAACGCACCGAAACCCTGCACACCTTCGCCCTGCACCGGATCACCGCAGCCGTGGTGGACCAATCCTCCTGAGCGAGTCGAGGTT
>DASPYH010000328.1:0-6299 GCA_035636875.1 Mycobacteriales bacterium
ACCGGTGCTGGTGTCCGACTACTACGGGCGCGTCGACGGCAGGACGGCCCTGGTGCCGCTGCGGAAGGGCTCGCTGCTGTCCGAGGGCACCTTCGGCGAGGCGGTCACGCCGGCCGAGGGTCTGGGCGACGTGTCTGTCGGCGTGCCCGAGGGCCGCTACCCCGAGGGCCTGGCCGCCGGCGACGTGGTCAAGGTGCTCTTCACGCCCGGCAACGCCGGGCAGGGCCCGAGCGACGGCTCGGCGATCGGCGGCAGCAGGCCGCTGCGCCGCGGCGCCACCGTGGTCGCGGCGGCGTACGTCACCGCCGTGCGGGCCGACCCGACGGGCCAGGGCGGGGTGATCGTCGGCATCCAGGTCCGGGACGAGGAGTTGGCCGACTCGCCCGACCACGGGATGCCGGCGCTGGCTGCGGCGAACGCGGTCAACGCGGTCTCCGTGGTCCGGCTCGCCCCCACCCACGACTACGAGCAAGGCTCCCGGTAGTGGCCCTCGCCGTCCTCGCCGCGGACAAGGGCTCGCCCGGCGTCACGACGACGGCCCTGACGATGGCGGCCGTCTGGCCACGCCGGGCGCTGCTGGCCGAGCTCGACCCGTCCGGCGGCGACGTGGCGCTGCGGCTGGGTGGCCCTCGCGGGGCGCCCCTGTCCCCCGAGACCGGCCTGATCAGTCTCGCCGTGGGCGTCCGCCGCGGGATCGAGCCGCATCAGGTCTTCGAGCACGTGCAGCGGCTCGACGGCGGCCTCGAGGTCGTCCTCGGGCTGTCCTCGGGGGAGCAGGCGGGCGGCCTGGCCGGGCTGTGGTCGCCGATCGGTGAGCTGCTCGCCCGGGTGCCCGGGGTGGACGTGATCGCCGACGCCGGCCGGCTCTATCCGGGCAGCCCGGCGAGCGACCTGCTCGGGCACGCCGCCGCCGTCGTGCTGGTCGCCCGACCCAGCGTCGAGAGCGTCGCCCACCTACGCGCTTGCGCCGGCAGCGTGCTGCGGGAGCTCGACCGGCGGGCGGCCGGCGCGGTTCCGGTCTGCTGCGTGGTGCTGACCGACCCCCGGGACGACTCCTCGCCGAAGGAGATCGACCTGGTGCTGCGCCGGGCCGGGGTGCCGGTGGCGGTGCTCGGCCGGATCGCGCACGACCCGAGGGGTGCCGGCATGCTGTCGGGCGAGTGGGTCGGGCGGCTGGACCGGTCCCTGCTCGTCCGCTCGACCCGGGGGGTGGTCGGCCGGCTCGCGCAGCGGCTGGCCGCCCCCGCGGCCGAATGACCGCAGTGGACCACGCGGTGGTCCGGCGGCTGCGCACTGAGGTCGCCGACCAGATCGCCAGCCAGCGCCGGGACGAGGCTGTCCGCGGCCTGGCGATGAGCGGGGAGGATGAGCGGCAGTACGCCCGGTCACTCATCGCCCGCGCGCTCGCCGCGCACGCGAGGGCGGAGCTGGAGTCGGGCCGGCCGCCGCCCGGCGCCGAGGAGGAGGAAGACCTCGCCGCGGCGGTGCACGCCGCGCTCTACGGGGTCGGCCGGCTGCAGCCGCTGCTGGACGACCCGCTGGTGGAGAACATCGACATCAACGGCTGCGACCGGGTCTTCGTCGGCTACGCGGACGGCCGCGAGGTGCTGCGGGAGCCGGTGGCGGAGACCGACGACGAGCTGACCGAGCTGGTCCAGACCCTGGCGGGCTACTCGGGCCTGTCCAGCCGGCCGTTCGACACCGCGAACCCGCAGCTCGACCTGCGGCTGCCGGACGGCTCCAGGCTCTCGGCCGTAATGGAGGTCTGCAGGCGGCCGGCCGTGTCGATCCGCCGGACCCGGCTGTCCAAGGTCTTCCTGTCCGACCTGGTGGGCAACGCGACTATGGACGAGGGTGTCGCCGCGTTCCTGCGCGCCGCCGTCGCCGCCCGGAAGAACCTGATGATCGCGGGCTCCACCAACGCCGGGAAGACCACCCTGCTGCGCGCGCTGGCGAACGAGATCCCGCCCGAGGAGCGGCTGATCACGGTGGAGCGGGCGCTGGAGATCGGCCTGGACGAGTTCTCCGACCTGCACCCCAACGCGGTGGCGCTCGAGGAGCGGCTGCCCAACTCGGAGGGACACGGCCGGATCTCGATGGCCGAGCTCGTGCGCCGGTCGCTGCGGATGAACCCGAGCCGGGTGATCGTCGGCGAGGTGCTCGGAGACGAGATCGTCACGATGCTCAACGCGATGAGCCAGGGCAACGACGGCTCCCTGTCGACGATCCACGCCAACGGCTCGTCCGAGGTCTTCAACCGCATCGCCACCTACGCGCTGCAGGCCGCCGAGCGCCTTCCGATCGAAGCGACGCACCTGCTCATAGCCGGCGCGATCAACTTCGTGATCTTCCTCGAGCGGCGCAACGACTACCGGTCGGGCGGTGCCCTGCGCCGCTACGTGGCCAGCATCCGGGAGGTCAACGGGGTGGACGGGCGGGTGGTTTCCAGCGAGATCTGGGCACCGGGTCCGGACGGCCGGGCACGACCGGCGGCGCCGATCCAGTCGATCGCCGACCTCGTGGCGGCCGGCTACGACCCGGACGAGTACGGCAGGTGGGCCGGGTGAGCGCCGGCGCTCGAGTCAGCCGTCACGCGTGGGTGACGGCGACACGCCCAGCGGGGTGTGGTTGCGACCCGGCGGCCCCGGGGTCAACCGGGTGGACAGCATGATCGGCATCGCCCTGCCGCTGGCCCTGCTGGGCGGGGCGGCCGCCGGCGGCGGCCTGGTGCTGCTCGTCGTCGCGCTGGCCGGCTCGACCTGGACCGAGCGGTCCGGCCCGTCGCTGGCGCACCGGATCTCGGCACGCGACCTCGGCCGCCGGCTGGCGGTCGCCGTAGTGCTGGCCGCGGCCGTCCTGCTGTTGTCCGGGTGGCTCGCGGTCGCGCTCGCGGTCGGCCTGCTCGGCTTCTTCGCCGATGCGCTGCTCGGCGGCGCGCGGCACGGCCGGGCCGAGGTCGCCCGGCTCGAGGCGCTCGCGTCCTGGACGGAGTCACTGCGCGACACCATCGCCGGTGCCGTCGGGCTGGAGCAGGCCATTCCCGCCTCGCACCACGCGGCGGCGCCGATCCTGAAGCCGCCGCTCGCGCTGCTGGTCGACCGGCTGCGCACCCGCGAGCCCCTGCCGGACGCGCTGCTGAGGTTCGCCGACGACCTGGACGACCCGAGCGCGGACCTGATCCTGTCCGCCCTGGTGCTCAACGCGCGGCTGCGCGGTCCCGGCCTGCGCGACGTGCTGACCGCGCTGTCCCAGGCGGCCCGCGAGGAGATGGACATGCGCGGGCGGGTCGAGGCCAGCCGGGCGTCGACCCGGCGCAGCGTGCAGATCATCACCGGCCTGACCCTGGCGGTGGTCCTCGGCCTGCGGCTGGTCAACCCGCAGTATGTCCAGCCGTACGACTCGGTCGGCGGCCAGGTCACGCTCGGGGTCGTCTGCGCGCTGTTCGCCGCCGGCTTCCTCTGGCTGCGCGGTCTGAGCCGGTACGACACCGCCCGGCGCTTCCTCACCGGAGGCGGCACCGGTGCCGGGTCGCCGGCGGTCCGGGGCCGGACGGAGGTGCCGTAGGTGGGGGCGGACGTCCTGTACGCGATGGTGGGCGGGGCGGTGGCCGGTCTCGGTCTGCTGCTCCTGGTGCTCGCGCTGCGCCCGGCGCGGCTCGGGATCGCGGCCGGGATCGCCCGGCTGGACGCGAGCAGGCAGACCCCGGCCTACTCGATCTCCGCGGCGATCGGTCCTGCCGAGGGTCTGAGCACCTGGCGGCTGGCGATCGGCTTCAGGCTGGCGGCGGCATTGCGTTCGCGTGGCCTGCAGGTCCTCTCGCTGCGCTCGGACCTGGCGCTGCTGGGCCGGTCCCTGGATGGGTTCCTGGCCAGCATGGTGATCTCCACCGTGGCTGGCCTGCTGGCCGGGCCGGTCCTGGTGGGACTCGCCGCCGCGGCAGGCGCCCGCTTCGGCCTGGCCGTGCCGGTGACGCTGGCGCTGACGCTCGCCTTGCTCGGCGCGCTGCTGCCGCTGGCGGCGCTACGGCGGGACGCGGCCCGGCGCCGGCGGGACTTCCGGCACGCCGTCGGTGCCTTCCTC
This sequence comes from Mycobacteriales bacterium, assembly GCA_035636875.1. Lineage (GTDB taxonomy): Bacteria > Actinomycetota > Actinomycetes > Mycobacteriales > CADCTP01 > CADCTP01. The sequence continues at coordinate 4,081 of DASPYH010000328.1, forward strand.
GATCTGGTGTCGATGAACCTGGCCGGCGGCCGGGGCGTACCCGAGGCGCTCGGCGCGGCCGCGGCGATCGGCGGCCGGTGGCCGTTCCCCCAACTGCGGGACACGCTGGCCTTCGCCCGGCTGCAGGGACTCACCCCATGGGCCGCGCTCGGCCGGCTCGGCGACGAGGTCGGCGTCGACGAGCTTCGCGACCTGTCCGCCGCGCTGACGCTCGTCGCCGACGACGGCGCCAAGATCCGTGCCTCGCTGGCGGCGCGAGCGGTCACCCTGCGCCGGCGCGAGCTCGCCGAGATGGAGGGCAAGGCCGGCCAGCGCTCGCAGTCCATGCTGGTCGCCCAGATGGTGATCGTCCTGGGCTACCTGCTGTTCCTGGCGTATCCGGCCGTCAGCCGGATTCTGTAGTGTTTCGTATCGGACGTCCCGTAGATACCATTGGTCTGTTGTGCGCCGGCCGTCGAGACGAGCAGAAGGAGAGCCAATGCACGAGCTCCTCACCGACAACCCGCTGATGGCGTTCGCGCTCGCGTGGGCGCGCACCCGGACCGGACCGCTCCGGAAGCGCGGCGACCGCGGGGCCTCCGCGCTGGAGACGGCCATCATCGCCGCGGTGCTGATCGCGGCGGCGGTGGCGATCGGGACGATCGTGCTGAACAAGGTCAACGAGGCGGGCGGCGCCGTTCAGAACCAACCGATCCCGGGCAACTAGATGGCCCGGCGGCGGCTCGGGCCCGCCGGCCGGCGCGACTCCGGTTCGACCGCGCTGGAGTTCGCCGTCCTGTCGGTGGCCTTCCTCGTCCTCGTCTTCCTGGTCGTGCAGGCCGCGCTCTACTACCACGCCCGCAACGTGGTGAAGGCGATCGCCGAGGAGTCGGCCCGAGCCGCGCGGGCGCAGCCGGCGGGCGCCGGCGGCCGCACCGTCGACCGGATCCCCGGGCCGGAGGTGATCGAGATCCGGGCGGAGGAGGAGGCGCGCCGGCAGTGGCGCCTCCTCGACCGTGACGGGGACACCATCAGCGAGCCTCGCGTCACCGGCCGGCTGGTCGACCATCACCAGGTCGAGGTCACGGTCACCGCGTACCCGATCCGGATCCTGCCCGGGCTGTTCGGCGGGAACGACCTGCGGATCACCGCGAGCGCGGGCGGTCCGGTCGAGGTGTTCAAGCGGTCGGGAGAGGACTGACGTGGCGTGGCGCAGCCGCCGCGACCGGGGCTCCTTCGCGCTCGAGCTCGCGATCGTCGCACCGGCGCTGTTCGGAGTCGTCGCGTTCCTGGTCTCGGTCGGCCGGGTGACGGAGGCGCGGGCGCTGGCCGAGGGCGCGGCCCGGGACGCCGCCAGGGCGGCGTCGATCAACCACGCGGGCAACGCGCGAGCGGCGGCCGCGGCGGCGGTGCGTCGTGCGGTCGGCGAGCGGGACTGCGACCCGCCGGTGCTGGACCCGGGCCAGCCGGTCCCCGGCCAGCTCGTGACCGCCCGGGTCAGCTGCCGGGCGACGACCGCCTGGGGCACCCAGACGGTCACTCGCATTGCCCGGTCGGTCACCGACACGTACCGGAGCGTCGAGTGAGCCGGCGGCGGCTGTCCCCTGACCGAGGTTCGGCGGCGCTGTTCGTCGCGGTCTTCGCCCCGGCCATGATCTTCATGGCCGGTCTTGTGATCGACGGCGGCGGGGCGCTGGAGGCGCGCCAGCGCGCGGCCGACATGGCGGAGCAGGCCGCCCGCGCGGCCGCCAACGACTGCGACCCGGCGTTGCTGCGCGCGCTCGGCGAGTGCCGGATCACCGCCGGCGAGCAGCAGCTGCGTGCCATCGCCGACCGGTACGTCTTCGGTGACGGAGTCAGCTACGGCCTCAGCACGGCGGCCCCGGCCCCTGGCGGGGGCTACTACGGGATCGAGGTCAGCGTGAGGATCACCTTCCCGACGACCCTGATCGGCATCCTGCCGGCGTTCGAGACCATGACCGTCGAGCAGACCGCGACCGCCGTCGCGGTGACCGGACGCTAGGCGGGCGGACACCGTGACCAGGTCCAAGTCGGCGCACCGCCGCGACGGCATGTCACCGGTCGGGCGGCACGCCGAGACCGTCCGCGGCCTCGGGGCCGGGCTGCTCGTGCTGGCGATCGCGGTCGGCGTGCCCGTCGCCCTTGTGCTCGGGGTCGGCAATCCGATCCCGCACCTCCCGCCGGGCTCCCTCGGCAACCAGGTGCCGATCGACGTCGTC
>DASPYH010000329.1:0-7363 GCA_035636875.1 Mycobacteriales bacterium
TGGGGATGATCGCGCCGAATGACCAGCCGACCGGCACCTGCCGGACGCACGGCAGCCACTGCGCACCACGCACGGACTGGGCCATGACCACGACGCCGCCGCCGGCCGAGCCGGCGGTGGGAGCGCAGTGCGGCACGCCGCCGACGTCCGACGTGACCTGGCCGTTCACTGTGCAGCCGGTGAGCAGGAACAGGCCGGCCAGCAGCCGGGTGCCCTTCACGATGTCCTCCCAGCGCGGCCGGAGGCCGCCACTGGCTCGAAGGCGAGCAGCCGAGCGGCGCTGAGGGCTCTCACAGCGGGCTCTTCAGCAGCTGGGTGACGACACCGGACGCGAGGAGGGCACCGACCAGCACCGCAAGCAGCAGCAGCACCCGCCGGACCGTCCAGCGCTGGATCCGGATCGGACCAGGCCGCTCGGGCAGCAGCGTGGTGAACTCCGCGTGCAGGTCCTTGCCGTGCTGGCGGATCATCCGGCGCAGTTGGGAGGGCATGGTCAGCCCGCGGGTGGCCGCGAAGGCCTCCCCTATCTCCTCCTCGGAGAACTGTCGCAACGCACGCTCGTAAACGGTCCGAGCGTCGCTGCGCAGGGCCAGGACCAGCATCATGTTCCCGAGGTCGACCGCCTGCCGCCACGGGGTCGGCCGGACCTCCGCGAAGGCGGTGTCGATGAGCAGGATCCGGCCGCCGCGGACCAGGATGTTCGCCGGCTTGATGTCGCGGTGCGCGATGCCGGCCTCCCACATCTGCCGCACGATGTGCAGCCCCTGGTCGATGGTCGACTCGTCGACGGCATCGCAGTCGCCCAGCTCCTTGGCGCCGTCGAAGAACTCGGTGACCAGCAGGTACTCCCGCTCCGGCGTGATCTCCACGATGCCGTACGGCTCCGGCACCGGCAGCCGGGACGAGTGCAGCAGCCGCAGGACATAGTCCTCGTACTGCACCAGGCGTCGGACGGTGTTGAACGGTTTCTCGTCCTCCAGGCGGCCGTACAGCAGGGTGCGCCCGAGCTTGTACCAGCGATCCGAGCGCAGGTGGGTGATCGCGTAGAGCTTGGCGAACAGGTAGGTGTCCGGGTCGCCCTTGACCTTGATCCGCAGCGGGGTCGACCCGCCCGAGCCCTCCAGACCGAACGGCTTGACCTCGGTGGCGACGAGCCCGAGTTGGTCGTGCAGCGCGGACACGACGGCCTCGCCGCGCTGGCCGGTCACGTCGAGGTGCGCCGCCCGGCCCCGCCGGTACGAGACGGGGAAGGCATCGTTGGGGACCAGCAGCCGCCAGCCGGCGAGCGGGATGGCGACGCCGAGGATGACCCCGACGATCGCATCGGTCGGATGATCCACGCCCAGGTAGAGCCGGGCCAGGACGACCAGAGTCAGCAGGCCGACGACCACCCACTTGCCGCGGTCACGTACCCGGCCGGCGGGCACCATCGCGTAGAGGACGTTCACCGCGGTGGCGGCCAGCACGGCGACCGGCCGCGAGGGCATCGCGAAGCCCTGCCAGTGGCCGATGATCTCCACGCCGAGCGGCCGTGGCCGCTGGATCACCTGCGCCGCCGCGGCGCTGAGGTTGCTGACCAGGAACATCGTGCCGATCCAGACGAACAGGTGCCGCCACCGCCGCCACACCAGCATCGCCAGCAGGCTGGCCCACCAGGCGAGCAGGATGACGTGGCCGATGACGTTGTTCACCGCCCGGAAGACCGCAGTCGTCGGCTGGTTGCGCAGCGCGGCCAGGGCGGAGAGGATCCGTGCCTCCACCGTGTCGAGCCGCTCGGTGACCCGGCCGCTGAGCGCCAGGACCAGCAGGAACACCACGACCGCGGCGGCGAGGTAGAGCCAGTGGCGACCAGATGCGTTCAGCTGGTGCGGCAGTGGTGGCGCCTCGCCGGAGGGCCGGCGGCGACGGCGGGTGCGGCTGGGCTGGGCTGCGGTCCGGGAACGGGCGGCATCCGGGCTGGAGACGGCCTCGGCAGATGTCATGATGCCCCCTCACCGGGGGAAGGCGGCGCAAGGCGTGATGCTACCGGCCGGGCCGGCACCGCCCTAGCATGACGGGGGATCCGGGCCAGCGGGGGAGCCGCGAGATGCGCCGAGCAGTCCGTTCAGCCCCTTGCGTCCGGGTCGTGCTGGCCTGCGCCGCGGTCCTCGTCGCCTGCGTCGGCTGCGGCACGGTGACCATGGGGGCCGGCCGGATCGACCGACCCGATCCCGGGCGGCTGCGGGTGGCCTCGTTCGACTTCCCGGAGAGCCGGCTGCTCGCCGAGCTGTACGGGCAGTACCTGCGGCAGGCTGGCTTCACGGTGGACGTGCTCGCCGGGGTCGGCACTCGGGAGGCGGTCGAGCCGGCGCTGGAGCAGGGGATGGTGGACATCGTCCTGGAGTACACGGGCAGCCTGCTCGACTTCCTCGGCGGCAGCGTGGCGGAGACCCACGGCACGTCCGACGAGGTGCACGCGGCGGTGCGGCAGCGGCTGTCGCCACGCGGCCTCACGGCCGCGGACTACGCCCCGGCGGAGGACGCGAACGGCTTCGCCGTCCGGGCGGCATTCGCCCGGGACAACGGCCTGAGCCGGCTGAGCGACCTGCGGGACCTGGCCGGGCGGCTGAGCTTCGGTGGGCCGCCCGAGTGCCCGACGCGTCGCTACTGCCTGCGTGGCCTGCAGGAGACGTACGGGCTGCACTTCGCCGCGTTCCGCCCGCAGCCGAGCCGGGCGGCGACGGCGACCGCCCTGGAGTCCGGGGACATCGACGTCGGGCTCATGGAGACGACCTACGGCCGGCTGGGCGATCGCCGGATGACGCTGCTGATCGACGACCGCAACCTGCAGCCGCGGGAGAACGTCGTCCCGGTGATCCGAACGGAGGTGGTCCGCCGGTACGGAGCCCGGCTCACCGACGCGCTCGACGCGCTGAGCAGCCGGCTCACCACCGGCGACCTGATCAGGCTCAACAGGGCGGCCTTGATCAACCCGCTCGGGCCGGCCGACGTCGCCGCCGCGTACCTGGGCCGGCTCGGCCGCTGAACCGGAGGACCGCAGGCCGCCCGGTGCGGCCGGATCGTTCCGTCGTCGCCCTGGCCCATCGACGGCCGACCAGCTCGGCCGCGCGCGGTGCGGCCAGCGCATACCCGGTGCCGAGGGCCCAGCCGCCGACCACGTCGGACAGCCAGTGGGCGTTGAGATCGGTGCGGCTCAGAGCGGTGGCTCCGGCGAGCGGGATGGCGACAGCGAGCCAGCGCCGGCGCCGCGGCCCCGGCGGCAGCAGGGCGATCACGATGCCGGGCGCGGTGGTCGCCGCTGCCAGGGCATGCCCGGACGGGTACGACATCATCGAGGTCATCGTCATCGGCTCTGGTGGGCGGATCCGATTGACCGCACCCTTCAGCGGCCCGACCGAGACCTCGCCGAGCGCCACCGTCGCGACCCAGCCGCCGAGCGCGACCCAGCGGCGGCGCCACAGGAGATCCGCGGTCACCGCGATCCGGACCGACCAGTCGATCGTGGTTCCGAAGGCGACATCCAGCGTCCGCGAGGCCGCGTCCAGCTTCGCCGAGCGGGAACGCTGGACGAGTTCGTACCAGCGCAGGTCGACGCGGTGCACGGCCTCGCGGGTGCGTCGGCTGATGACCAGCGCGCTCAGCGCGCCACCCGCGCCGAGCAGGCCGAGCGCGGCGGCGACGTCGGCGGGCATCCGGGATCGGCCGGTCATGATCGGATCATCCTTGCATGTGCCGGTGGGCGATGGAGGCCGCCGTCCCGAGCCCCTACCGACGCGTCGATGACCCACGCGCCCCGGTCCGCTGATCCGCCGTGCCGTCCCACCCGACCGGTAAGGGCGGCGAGGTCACGGCCGCCGGTGGCCGACCAGCGGCAGAACCGGTCCGGCGCCGCCGTCACGCAGCAGCGACCCGGCGACGGTGAGGGTCCAGCCGGTGCGCGCGATGTCGTCGACCAGCAGCACGGGGCCGTCCGGCAGCGAGCCGTCCGGGTCCCGGCTGAGCGCCTCGAGCAGCTGGCGGACCCTGGCGCCGGAGGCGACGTCGCCGTCCGGTGGTCGGCCGCTCACCCGCAGCGCGTCGACCAGCGGCAGCCGCCCGACGGTGGCGAGGTGCTCGGCCATGCCGCGCACCCGACGCGGTCGCGACCGGCTGGGAACGGCGACCACCGCGGCCGGCCGTCGGTCCCACTCCCTCGACCAGCGCCGCAGCACGTCGACCAGCGCCTCCCGCAGCTCGTCGCTGGGCTCGCGGTCGAGGCTCGCGAGCTCGTCAGTCACCTGGCGCCAGGCCGGGTCGTCGGCGAAGGCCACCGCCCGACCCGGCTCGATCCCGGTGATCCGACCCCGCCGCGGCGTGCCGGACGGCCACAGCTTGCGCGGCTCCAGCACGTGCCGCCGGGAGCGCAGATTCCGCCGCGCTGCCGCGATCCGGTCGGGGTCCGGCCGGCGGCCGGGCGCGGGCAGCTCGCCGGTGCACACCGAGCAGCGCCCGCAGACTCCGGCGGACGGATCGTCCAGCGCCTCGGTGAGCACCTCCATCAGGCAGCGGCTCCCGGCCGCATAGGCCCGCATCAGGTCGGCCTCGGCCCGCCGGGTCGCCACCAAACGGCCGTACTTGTCCGCGTCGTAGTGCCAGCCTTGACCGGTGCCGATCCAGCCGGACCCGGCCCGGTCGACCGCGCCGTCCACCCGCAACGTCTTCAGCAGCGCGTCGAGGCGGCCGCGGCGCAGCCCTGTCTCGGCCTCGATCGCCTGCGTGCTCAGCCCGTCCTCGGCTGAGTCCGGCAGCAGCGCGAGCACCCTGCGCGCGGCATCCGGGTCGGGGATCGTCGCGGTGGCGAAGTAGTCCCAGATCCACGGGTCGGTCTCGGCGGCCGGGACCAGCACGCCGATCGCCGTGTCGAGCGCCCGGCCGGCGCGGCCAACCTGCTGGTAGTACGCCACCGGGGAGTCCGGCGAGCCGACGTGCACGCAGAAGCCGAGGTCCGGCTTGTCGTATCCCATGCCCAGCGCGGACGTGGCCACCACCGCCTTGAGCCGGTTGTCCCGCAAGGCTCCCTCGATGCGCGCCCGCTCGTCCGGCTCGGTCTGCCCGGTGTACGCCGCGACGTCGTAACCCTGCGAGCGGAGGAAGTCGGCCAGCGACGTCGCCTGGTCGACCGTCAGTGCGTAGACGATGCCGGAGCCCGGCAACCCACCGAGCGCGTCGGCGACCCAGGCGAACCGCTCCACGCCGTCGAGTCCCGGCACCACCGCGAGGCGCAGGCTGGCCCGCGCCAGCGGACCGCGCAACACCAGCGTGTCGTTGCCGAGTTGGGCCGCGACGTCCGCGGTGACCCGGCGGTTCGCGGTCGCCGTTGTCGCCAGGACCGGGCTGCCGGCGGTGGTCTGGGACAGCAGCTGGGTCAGCCGCTGGTAGTCGGGCCGGAAGTCGAAGCCCCAGTCCGAGATGCAGTGCGCCTCGTCGACGACGAGCAGGCCGGTCTTCGCCAGCAGCGGCAGCGCCCGATCGGCGAAGCGCGGGTTGGCCAGCCGCTCGGGGGAGACGAGCAGCACGTCGACCTCGTCGGCGGCGAGCGCGTCGAAGACCTGCAGCCAGTCGTCGGCGTTGGACGAGTTGACCGTGGCCGCGCGCAGGCCGGCCCGGCTGGCCGCGGCGACCTGGTCGCGCATCAGCGCCAGCAGCGGGGAGATCACCAGCGCCGGCCCGCGGCCGGCCTCCCGCAACGCCGCCGTGGCCGCCCAGTAGACCGCGGACTTGCCCCAGCCGGTCCGTTGCACGAGCAGCACCCGCCGCCCGGCGACCAGCGCCTCGACCGCCTCGAGCTGGTCGTCGCGGGGTAGGGACCCGGGTCCGGCCATGGCCGCCAGCACCCGATCCAGATGCGTTCGTGCTCCGCCGTCCACGCCTGCTCCCCTCCCGCCGCCCGACCGGCGCTGCCCGATCCGCCCTGCCCCACCGCCGCGTCCGATCGGCCCGTCCGACCGGCCCTGCCCCATCGCCGTGTCCGATCGGCCCGGCCGACCGGCCCTGCCCCATCGCCGTGTCCGATCGGCCCGTCCGACCGGCCCTGCCCCATCGCCGTGTCGATCGGCCCGGCCGACCGGCCGGCGCGTTCGGCCCGGCCGACCTGAACTGCACTCTGCCAGCCCGGTCCGACACAAACGCCGGTGCGTCCGGCCGCGGCAGGACGGTCGGGGCCGGTCAGGCGTGGTGCATCCAGCGGCATCCGCCGGCCGGACGACCGGCCGCGGGGGCGTCGGGGACCTCCGGGAACTGCGCGGGGAACACCGGCGTTCCGGCACCATGGAGCGAAGCGCCGCCGGCGGCCGCGCCGATCCCACCGCGTCTGCGAGCGAGGACCGCCTGACCGGCACCGGGCTCGACGGCGTGACCGTCACGTACGGCACCACGGTCGCGCTGCGCGACCTTACCCTGCGCGCTGCCGACGGCGAGCTGCTCGTGGTCCTCGGCTCGTCCGGCAGCGGAAAGTCGACGCTGCTTCGCGCCGTGGCCGGGTTGATTCCCTTGCAGAGCGGCGAGATCGTCATCGCCGGCCGCCAGGTCACCGGGCTGTCGCCCCAGGACCGCCACGTCGCGATGATCTTCGAGTCCACCGCGCTGGTGCCGTTCCTCGACGTCGCCCACAACATGGCCTGGGGACTGCGGGCACGGCATGTGCCGGAAGCCGAGGTAGAGCAGCGCGTCTCGGCCCGCGCACGCGACCTGCGGCTGAGCCGCCTGCTGGGGCGGAAGCCGAAGGCGCTGTCCACGGGCGAGCGGGGCCTGGTCGGCATCGGCCGGGCGCTCGTCCAGGCGCCCGACGTGTTCCTGCTCGACGAGCCGCTCACCCATCTCGACGCCGCCCAGCGGCTCAGCGTCCGTCGGCAGATCGTCGAGGTTGTCCGGTCGCTGGGCGTCACGACGCTGTATGTCACCCACGACCAGGCCGAGGCGCTGGCAATCGCCGACCGGGTCGCGGTGCTGCACGAGGGCTCGGTCGTCCAGGTCGGCAAGCCCCTCGACCTGTACGAGCGGCCGGCGACCCTCTTCGTGGCCGGGTTCGTCGGCTCCCCGCCGATCGGGCTGCTGCCGGCGCGCCTGGTGGCGAGCGCGGGGACGGCCGGGTTCCAGGTGGCCGCACGGACCTTCCCGCTGTGGGCGCCGGTCCCTGCGGAGCTGTCCGACTTCGTCGGGCAGGAGGTCGTGCTCGGGCTGCGCGCGGAGGACGTCCACGACGTCGCGCAGGGGTACGAGCCGGACCTGGCGACGCTGGTGGCGACCGTGGCCCGCGTCGAGTACACCGGCGGCCAGAACACCGTCACCGTCTCGGTGAACGCGCCCGCCGTCACCGCCCCGGGGG
>DASPYH010000330.1:0-6563 GCA_035636875.1 Mycobacteriales bacterium
CGCGCTCACCGAGCACGCTGGTCCCTTTGCCTACTCCCTCACGGGCAAGGGGTGTGAGCGCCGAACCGCTACGGGACCCGCGGCGACCCCGCTGATGCCGCTACCTTGTCGCGCCTGCGTGCGCCGGACAGAGGAGCCCGGTGACCAGAAACGCGCTGGTCAGCGAGGCGTGGGGCGGACGAGTCGGCCTGTACGCCGGGTTCTGTGACCGGGGCGCCTCACGGCACTGCCCCGGCCGGCGACCATCCATCTAGGCCTGCCGTCGCCGACAGGCTCGAGCGGTCCACCCGCAGGCTCGGACGGGCCGTCCTCGAACGCCTGCGCAGGGCGACGGTCTCCCGCCGCCCCTCTTGACCTTGCTCCGGGTGGGGTTTACCGAGCCGCCCGGGTCACCCCGGGCGCTGGTGGTCTCTTACACCACCGTTTCACCCTTGCCGCCGCGGTCGCACCCGAGAGCGCGGTCGCGGCGGCGGTCTGTTCTCTGTGGCACTGTCCCGCGGGTCACCCCGGGTTGGTGTTGCCAACCACCCTGCCCTGTGGAGCCCGGACGTTCCTCGGCGAGGTGCACGCACCTCGACGCGGCCGCCCAGCCGGCTCGTCCGCCGTACGACCAGAATACCCCGGTGGGCGTTACCGATGCTCTGCTGCTGGCCGGGTCCGGGCTGCTCGGCGGGGCGGTGAACGCGATCGCCGGCGGCGGCTCGCTGATCGTCTTCCCCACGCTGGTCGCCGCGGGCTATGGCACGCTCGTCGCGAACGTCACGAACTCGGTCGCTCTCTGGCCCGGGTACGTCGGCGGCGTCGTCGGCTTCCGCCAGGAGCTGGTCGGGCAACGCGGCCGGGTGGTCAGCCTCGCCGCCGCCGCGATCGTCGGCGCGGCTATCGGCTGCGGACTGCTGCTGGCCACCCCGGCCAGCGCGTTCGACACGGTGGTGCCGTTCCTCGTGCTCGCCGCCAGCCTGCTGCTTGCCGTCCAGCCACGGATAGCCGGGCTGGTCGGGCCGCCGACCGAGGACCACCGGGACAGCGCTCGGGTCCTCTATCCCACCGTCGGGCTGGCCTCCGTCTACGGCGGCTACTTCGGCGGCGCGCTCGGCGTGATCCTGCTCGGCGTGCTGGCGCTGACCGTGCACGACTCGCTCCGCCGCCTGAACGCGCTGAAGGCCGTGCTGTCGCTGGTGGTGGCGAGCGTGACGCTCGTCGTCTTCGGGCTCTTCGGCCCGGTCGACTGGGTCGCCGTCGCCGTCATCGCGCCGGCCTCGCTGCTCGGCGGCTTCCTCGGTGCGAAGGTGGCCCGACGGCTGGACGACCGGGTGCTGCGCTGGGCCGTCGTCGTCTTCGGGGTGCTGGTGGCAGTCCTGCTGTTCCTCCGCAACCGGTGAGCCCTCCGGCAACGTCAAGCTTCTGCGGCGGCGATCCGCGCTAGTGCAGGTGGCTGGTGTCGTTCACCAGCCGCACCACCGCTGGTCCGTCCGCATGCCAGTCCACGATGGACAGCCCCGCGGTGTCGAGGTGGATGCGGAACAGCGCGGAGGTCGGCGCGGACAGCGCGGAGCACAGCAGCAGCTTGATCGGCGTCACGTGGGAGACCACGACGACCGTCTGGCCGGAGTACGTGGCCAGCAGCCGGTCACGGGCCCGCCGGACCCGCCGGGCGACCTGCTCGACGCTCTCCCCACCGGGCGGTGCCGTTCGGGTGTCCGCCATCCAGGTGGCGTGCTCGGCCGGCCACCCCGCACGCACCTCGGCGAAGGTGAGCCCGTCCCAGCGTCCGAAGTCCGTCTCGACCAGGTCGTCGTCGATGGCGACCTCGACTCCCACCGCCTCGGCGATCGCGGCTGCCGTCGCCCTGGTCCGCCGCAGCGGCGAGCTCACCACGGCGGCAACACCGTCCACCTTCGACAGCCGGCTGGCTAGTGCCCTCGCCTGCGCCAGTCCCTGCTCGATCAGCTCGGGGTCAGCACGCCCGCTGAAGCGCTTGCCGGACAGCGGGGTGTCCCCGTGCCGGACCAGCAACAGCGTCGTCGGTGGCGCGGACGAGGAGCTCCACGCCGCCGCGGTGCGCTGGCCGGCGGCGTCCATCGCATCCGTCGGGTCGCCGTCCCCCTCCTCGGTCGCCGGTCGGGCCGGGGCGCGCGGCGTCCACTCGCGACCGGAGGCCGCCGCGTCCATCGCCTCGTTCGCCAGCCGGTCGGCGTACGTGTTGCGCTCCCGCGGAATCCAGCTGTAGCGGACCTCGGGTAGCCGCCGGGCCAGCACCGCGGCCTCCGCCTGCAGGGGCGCGAGGTCGGGGTGACGCACCTTCCAACGGCCGGACATCTGCTCGACGACCAGCTTGGAGTCCATCCGCACGTCCACGGAGGACGGTTCCACCTCGGCGGCCGCGCGCAGGCCGGCGATCAGGCCCTGGTATTCCGCGACGTTGTTGGTGGCGTACCCGATCGAGGCGGCACGCTCGGCCAGCACCTCGCCCGTGTCGGCGTCCCTGACCACCGACCCGTAGCCGGCCGGACCAGGGTTCCCCCGAGACCCGCCGTCCGCCTCGACCACGAGCCGCCGGCTCACGCCGTCCTCACAGTGCCGACTCAGAAGTCCGCACGAGGATGCGGCGGCAGTTGTCGCAACGCAGCACCTCGTCCGGTGCCGCGGCACGGGCCGCCCGCAGCTCCGACCCGGCGAGCTCCAGCCGGCAGCCCTCGCAGCGCCGCTGCCGCAGCTCCGCCGCACCCACTCCGCCCGAGGCCGCCCGCACCTTCTCGTAGAGCGCGAGCAGCTCACCGGGCAGCTCACCGGCCATCGCCGCCCGCGCGCCCGTGTCGTCGGCCATCCGTGCATCGATCTCCGCGTACGCCCGGTCCCGCGCGGCCACGGCGGCGTCCCGCTCGGCAGCCAAGCCGTCCAGCTCGGCCCGCAGAGCGGCGGCCCGCGACTCCGCCTCCTCCCGGCGCTCCATCACCTCGAGCTCGGTGTCCTCGAGGTCGGACTGCCGACGCGCCAGCGACTCCACCTCGTGCTGCAGGCTCTCCAGCTCCTTCGCCGGCGCCGCGGCGGACTGCATCCGCTGCTGGTCGCGTACGGACCGTTGCCGGACCTGGTCGACGTCGTTCTCCAGCCGGCGCAGGTCGCGGTCCAGGTCGCCGACCTCGGTCTCGGCCCGGACGACCGAGCCGCGCAGATCAGCCAACCTGGTGCCGGCGGCCGCGATGACAGCCAACTCCGGCAGCGTCCGCCTGCGGTGCTCCAGCCGGGCCAGCGCGGAGTCGAGGGATTGCAGGTCCAGCAGCCGGAGCTGGACGGCGGGGTCCGCCTTCACCGTGGGGCCATCCGGATCGCGCCGTCGAGGCGGATCGTCTCGCCGTTGAGCATCGGGTTCTCCACGATGTGCTGCACCAGCGCCGCGTACTCCTCCGGCCGGCCGAGCCGGTTCGGGTGCGGCACCTGCCGGCCGAGCGACTGCTTGGCCTCGTCCGGCAGGGATGCGAGCAGCGGGGTCTCGAACAGCCCCGGCGCGACGGTGACCACCCGGATCTGCCGGGCGGCCAGCTCCCGGGCTATCGGCAGCGTCATGCCCACGATGCCGCCCTTGGAGGCCGAGTACGCCGCCTGGCCCACCTGGCCCTCGAACGCGGCCACCGAGGCGGTGTTGACCAGCACGCCCCGCTCCTCGTCCACCGGGTCGAGCCCGGCCATCGCGGCGGCGGCGAGCCGGGTCACGTTGAAGGTGCCGACGAGGTTGACCTGAAGCACGCGGGTGAACGCCTCCAGCGGCATCGGCGAGCCGTCCTTGCCGATCACCCGCGCCGGCGGGCCGATGCCGGCGCAGTTGACCACGATGCGCAGCGGGCCCAACCCGCTCGCCGTCCCGACCGCGGCCTCGACCGCTTCCGCATCGGTCACGTCGGCCGGCGCGAACTCGCCGTCGAGACTGCTCGCCACCGCCTTGCCGTCCGACCCGGGCAGGTCGAGCACCACGACGCGCGCACCGAGCCCGGCCAGCCGCTCCGCGGTCGCCCGCCCGAGCCCCGACGCAGCCCCGGTGATCAGCGCGACCGCTCCGTCGACCCGCACGCCTGCTCCTCCCGCCGCCGACCGCCCCACCTTAGGTGGTCTGTCCGGGGAAGGGCGCGGGCGGGTCGAGCTGTCACGCCCGGGCTGGTTCGATCTCCGGTTCGGCCTCGTCGGAGCCGTCCGCCGACGTGCGCGCGATACCGACCGGGCGCAACGCGCGCAGCGCGACCCGGACCCGCAACCGGTCCCCGTCGCGGCCTGCCGCCGTACGCCCGCCGTGCGCCTCGACCAGCCGTTGCACCACGTACAGCGCGAGCGATGCCGGCCGGCCGCTGCGCGCCGCCTCACGGGAGCCGAACGGCTCGAAGAGCCGGCGCAGCTCCTCCTCGCTGCGAGACGTCGTGTACAGCAGGTCGACCACCACCTCGCCGGCCTCCCGACACGAGCGCAATGTCACCGGCCGGTCCTTGCGCGCGTCGGCCCGGACGTGATCGGCCAGCGCGCGGACGACCTGGTCGAGCGACACGGAGTCCACGTACGCTGCCAGCCCAGAGTCCACTTCGGACACCACCGGCGGCCGCGCCTGGCCGAGCCGGAACCTGGCGAGCGCGGCGGTCACGTCCGCGACCGCACCCGAGTCGGTGGCCGCCCGGGCGGACGCGGCGAGCAGCATGTCCTCCAGCAGCCGGCCGAGCCGGTCGGCGTGCTCGACGATGCCGGCGAGCAACGTCCTGCGATCGTCGGGACAGATCCGGTCCCCTCGGGACGCCAGCGTGGCGGCGCTGCCACGGATCGCCGTCAGCGGCGTCCGGAACTCGTGCGACACCGACGCGATCAGGTCCTCCCGGATCTGCCCCGCCTCCCGCAGCCGGCTCAACGCGCCCAACTCGGCGTCGAAGAGCTGGCGACGATACCGCTCCTCCTGCGCGTACCCCCGCTCGGCGAAGCGGAGCGCGGCGACCAACACCACGAGGGCGGCGACCAGCATCGCCGCCCCGATCGCCGCGATGGTCAGGGGCACGCTGCTCAGGGTCTCCAGCCGATCGGTGGGCGACCATGGCCCGATCGGGTCATGTACTCACCGTTGCGTGATGTTGACGCCGGCGGTGCCACTGACGACAGATGATGACGCTGAGTGATCGGCTCACCGAGGGCGGTCGTGCTGTGCCAGGGTGCGAGCATGCGCAAGTACGTGATCATGGGGGTGCAGGGCAGCGGGAAGGGCACCCAGGCGCGGATGCTCGCCGAGCGCTACGACCTGGTGCACATCAGCGTGGGTGACATCTTCCGGTGGAACGTCCAGGCCCACACCAAGCTCGCGGCCCAGGTAAGGCGGACCGTCGCGGCGGGCCGACTGGTCGACGACGACCTGGTCGAGTCCGTCGTGCGCGAGCGGCTCGACCGGCACGACTGGAACTACGGCTTCATCGTCGACGGCTTCCCCCGCAATGGACCGCAGGCCGAGTTCTTCCTGGAGAGCTACGACATCGACGGCGTGATCCACCTGGACATGCCGGACGGCGAGGTGCGGCGGCGGGTGCTGGCTCGGCGGCTGTGCTCGCGCTGCGGCCTGGACTACAACCTGATCGCGTCCCGGCCGGCCGTGGAGGCCACCTGCGACGTCTGCGGCGGCCGACTGGTTGCCCGGGAGGACGACACGGAGGAGGCGCTCGGCCAGCGGTTGCAGGACTACCACGAGAAGACCCGGCCGGCGCTGGAGCTCTTCCGCCGCAAGGAGTACGTCGTGACGGTGGACGCCACCCGCTCCCCCGCCGAGGTCCACGAGGACGTCCGGAAGAAGCTGGACCTACCGGCCTGAGACCCGCGGCGGTGACTCGGGCATCAGGTCGCCGGGCGGCACCCGCAGGACCCGGGCCAGGTCCGTCAGGACGACGACGGACAGGTCGCGCTGGCCACGCTCCGCCCGGCGGACCTCGGCCGGGAGCAGGCCGGTGGCCGCCGCCAACTCCTCCTGGCTCAGCCCGCGCTGCACCCGCAACGCCGCCAGCCGCCGGCCGAACGACTGCAGGTAGAGCCCGTCCTCACTGTCGTCCGCCACGATGCCGACCTTATCCGAGGTGATGCAGACTGTCATCACCCGTCAGGGATGCGCCTGAGTTTGACGCGTCGGGCCACGCTGCACTGCCCTGGCGCGCTGACCCGAGCAGGTCCGAGCGCGACGTGGGTGGCTCTGGCGTGGCCCGACGCTGGGAAGGGGACTGAGAATAGCGCCACCAGGCCGGTCGGGCACGGTTTCTGCAAGACTGGACGGCTTCGCAGCGCGATCCCGTCAGCCGGACTTCCGCGCGGACGCCGGCCGGCCGACGTTGGTCCTCGCTGCGCGTTTGCTGCCGGGCCAGCCGGGCACGCCGGGCGCTCCGCACCGCACCCAGCACGGGAGGACTCCCATGGCGCACGAGCTTGACGGGCAGAGGGTCGCCATCCTGGCCACGGACGGCGTCGAGCGGGTGGAACTCGAGCAACCGCGCGGGGCGCTCTACGGCGCCGGCGCGCAGAGCGACCTGATCTCGATCCATCCCGGCGAGATCCAGGCG
>DASPYH010000331.1:0-2177 GCA_035636875.1 Mycobacteriales bacterium
CTCCGCCGCGGACGCGGACGCCTATCCCCGGTACGAGGAGCACCTGGCCGGCATCGGCCGGGTGCTCGGCCCGCTGCTGCACCAGATCCCGCCCCGGCTCGGGTCGCGGCGGCCGCAGGACCTGCTGCGGCAGGCGCGGCTCCTCGGCAGCCTGCGCGGGATCGACGAACGTGGCGCGGTGGACGTGACGCGGCTGCTCACCGGCAGCATCGCCGACCTGCTCGAGGGGTATTTCGAAAGCGACGCCATGCTCGGCCTGCTGTCAGTCTCCGGGGTGATCGGCACCTGGGCCGGGCCGCGCTCGGCCGGGACCGCGTACGTGATGCTGCACCACCACATCGGCGAGACCGACGGGGCGTCGGGCGCCTGGGGCTTCCCGCGCGGCGGCATGGGCGGGGTGTCGGGTGCGCTGGCCCGGGCCGCCCGGATGTTCGGCGCGCAGATCAGGACCGACGCCGAGGTGGCGCAGATCCGCACCTCCGGCGGCCGGGTCGCCGGGGTCACGCTGGCCAGCGGGGAGGCCATCGACGCACCGGTGGTCGTCACCACCGCGCACCCGCAGATCTCGTTCCTGCGGCTGCTCGACCCGGCCGAACTGCCCGCCGAGTTCGTCGCCGACATCCGCGGCTGGCGCAGCCGCAGCGGCACCGTAAAGATCAACCTGGCGCTGGACCGGCTGCCGGCGTTCACCAGCTACCCCGAGCCCGACCCGCAGGTCTACGGCGGCACGATCGTGCTGGCGGAGTCGCTCGATGACATCGAGACCGCGTTCCAGCAGGCCGTAGCGGGCGAGCCCGCCACGCTGCCGTTCGCCGACATCTGCATCCCCAGCGTGTTCGACGACTCGCTGGCGCCGGCCGGTAAGCATGTGATGTCGATGTTTACCCAGTGGGTGCCGTCCGGGTACGCCGACGCGCCGCACGAGGCGGAACTCGAGGCCTACGCCGACCGGGTGCTCGCCCGGGTGGAGAAGGTCGCGCCCGGGTTCACCGCGTCGGTGCTGCACCGGCAGGTGATCGGGCCGCACCGGATGCAGGAGGAGTACGGGCTCGTCGGAGGGAACATCTTCCATGGGGAGCTGTCACTCGGCCAGATGTTCCACGCCCGGCCGGCGGCCGGCTACGCCGACCTGCGGACGCCGGTGCGAGGGCTGTACCAGGCGGGTTCGGCCACGCACGGGGGCGGCGGGGTCACCGGCATCCCGGGCCGCAACGTGGTGCGCCAGGTCCTCGCCGACCGCCGCGCCGAGCGCTGGCGGCGCCGTGTCAGCCGCCCCGCTCGCCCCTCCAGCACCACGAAACCCGCTTCCCAGGCCTAGCCCGCCGGGGACGAACCACGACGATGTCACATCGTCGTGGTCAGGACCACTACAGAGTCACATCGTCGTGGTTGGAGCTGGGTCTCGGGGCGTGGCGGCTGAGGCTTGTGGGATCTCAGGGGTCAAAGGAACTGGTGGGATAGCTTGCGGGGGTGCGCCGGGCGGCGGGCAGGGTTCGGGGTGCGCCGGGCGGCGGGTGTGGGTCAGGTCACGGCGGGTGAGGCGGCGGGCTGGGTGGCGCGGGCCAGGGCGGCGACCCGCTCGAAGGAGCCGAGGCGGTCGGCCGGGTCGTAGACCATGGTGGTGATCATCAGCTCGTCGGCCTGGGTGGCGTCGACGAGGTCGGCGATGCCGCGCTGGACGGTCTCCGGCGCGCCGATGATCTGGGTGGCCAGGCGGTCCTCGATGAACGCGCGTTCCAGCTCGTTGTAGGGATGAGCGGCCGCCTCCTCCGGTGAGGGCAGCGGGCCGGGCCGGCCGGAGCGCAGCCGCAGGAACGACAGCGCGCCCGAGCCGGCCAGGAAACGGGCGCGCTCGTCGGTCTCGGCGCACACCACAGCGGCGGCGACCATCGCGTAAGGCCGGTCGAGCACCTCCGACGGGCGGAAGTGCTGGCGGTACAGGGCCAGGGCGGGCAGCGTGTTGCCGGCGCTGAAGTGGTGCGCGAAGGCGAACGGGAGGCCGAGCAGGCCGGCCACCTGCGCGCTGTAGCCGCTCGACCCGAGCAGCCACATGGCGGGCAGGTTGCCCCGGCCGGGCACCGCGGTGATCTGCGCGAACGGATGGTTCTCCGGCCACCGGCCGGTGAAGAAGCCGAGCAGGTCCATCAGCTGGTCGGGGAAGTCGTCCGCGGACAGCG
>DASPYH010000332.1:0-2169 GCA_035636875.1 Mycobacteriales bacterium
CGGCTCGCCCTCGGCCTCGGCCTCTTCGCCCTCGTCGCCCGTTTCAGGCGTTGGCTCGCCGGGAGTCGGGTCGGTCGGCTCGGTCGGCTCGGTCATCGTCGTCGCTCCTGGTCCTTGCGCCTGACAGGGTCCGTTCCCGGCTGTGGGCATGAAAAGAGCCCTCGTCGACCACGAGGGCTCGCCGCGCTGACCGAGGTCGGGTCAGCGCGGCCCGGGAAGGAGCAGGCGTGCGGCGGTGCTCACCGGTTGATCGTAGCGCGGCCGCTCCGGCGGGCCCGAACCGCCTCCGCCAGCACGAACCGGCGCCGGCGGGCCGAGGGCTGCCGCGGGTGTGTCGTCTCGGGCGGACGGCGAGCCGCCGCCCCGGGACCGCGGGCGGCCGTCGAGCCCCGCTCCGGCCCGGCGGCCGGGCTGTCGGGCCGGCCACGACCGGCAGGTCAGCGGGCGGCGGCCTCGGCCGGCGGGCCGGAGTCCAGCGCCTCCACGTCCGCGGGCACCTCGTCCGCGCCGGCCATCTCGTCCACCGGCACCGGCACCACCGGGCCGGCGGGCCCGACGTTGTGCGCGCGCAGCCGCCAGCCGTGGTCGTCGAGGCGCAGCTCGCTCCAGTGGCAGTTCGCCAGCGGGCCCACCCCCCGCCAGGCCGGGATGGGCAGGCCGAGCAGGCGGCCGGTCAGCGCGATCGCGGTGGCGCTGTGGGTGACCAGCACGACGCTCTCCCCGGTGGTGGCGGCCAGCGCTGCCACCGCCCGGTCGGCCAGCACGGCGCGCGCCTCGCTGCCGGCCTGGCAGTCCTCCCTGCCGGCCAGCCAGTCCGCGTACTCGTCCGGGTAGAGCCGGCCGACCTCGTCCCGGGTCAGCCCTTCCCAGCGGCCGAGCGAGCGCTCCCGCAGCCGAGGGTCGAGCGTGATCGGCAGGCCGAGACGGTCCGCCAGGGGCCGGGCGGTGTCGACCGCGCGGCGCAGGTCCGAGGAGACCACGGCGACCGGCGAGAAACGCGCCAGCATCGCGGCGGCCGCCTCCGACTGGGCGATTCCCACGTCGTCGAGCGTGGGGTCGGCCTGACCCTGGAACCGGTGCTGGACGTTCCACGCCGTCCGCCCGTGCCGCCACAGCAGCGCGCGGCGGGCGGTCACAAGCCGGTCCGGTTCCCGGCCGTCCGGGCCGCCGACGCCGAGACCGTGCCGGCGTCGCTGAACGGGATGGTGGGGCAGTCCTTCCACAGCCGCTCCAGCCCGTAGAACGCGCGCTCCTGGGCGTGCTGCACATGCACGACCACGTCGACGAAATCGAGCAGCACCCAGCGGCCCTCGCGCTCGCCCTCACGGCGTACCGGATTCGTGCCGGCTCGGCGCAGCCGCTCCTCCACCTCGTCCACGATCGACTCGACCTGCCGCTCGTTGGGTGCGGAGGCGATCACGAAGACGTCGGTGATCACGAGGCGCTCGCTCACGTCGAGCACCACGACGTCGCTGGCGAGCTTGTCGGCGGCGGCCTGCGCGGCGACGAGCGCGAGCTCGCGGGCGCGGTCGGAAGCGGTCACGAGTCAGGTCACTCCATAGTCTCGACTGGCAGTCCACGGTACAGCCGGTGCTTGGCGATGTACTGCACGACGCCGTCCGGCACGAGGTACCAGACCGGACGGCCGGCCTTGACCCGCTCCCGCACGGCGCTGGACGAGATCGCCATGGCCGGCACCTCCACCAGGCTCACCGCCTTGGTCGGCACGTGCGCGTCGGACAGGGTGTACCCGGGCCGGGTGACCCCGACGAAGTGGGCCAGCTCGAACAGCTCGTCCGCGTCCTTCCAGGACAGGATCTGCTCCAGCGCGTCGGCGCCGGTGATGAAGAACAACTCCGCGTCCGGACGCTGTCCGCGCAGGTCACGCAACGTATCGATGGTGTAGGTGGGCCGGGGTCGGTCGATGTCGACCCGACTGACCCAGAAGTGCGGGTTCGACGCGGTCGCGATGACCGTCATCAGATACCGGTGCTCGGCCGGGGTGACCGCCGTGCCGGCCTTCTGCCACGGCTGCCCGCTCGGCACGAACGCCACCTCGTCCAGCGCGAACAGGCTCTGCACCTCGCTGGCGGCCACCAGGTGACCGTGGTGTATCGGGTCGAAGGTGCCGCCCATCACGCCGAGCCGGTTACCTGCCACCGTTCGGAT
>DASPYH010000333.1:0-4538 GCA_035636875.1 Mycobacteriales bacterium
CCCGGCTGATGGACCCGACCAGCGGGCGGGTGCTGCTCGGTGGTGTGCCGCTGGACGAGGTGGCGTTCTCCTCGCTGCGCTCGCGGGTCGTGATGGTCCCGCAGGACGGCTTCCTGTTCGACGAGTCGATCGCCGACAACGTCCGGTACGGGCGGATGGACGCGACGGACGCGGAGATCACCGAGGCGTTCGCCCGGCTCGGCCTCGCGGGATGGCTGTCCGGGCTGCCGGACGGCGTGCGCACCCCGGTCGGCGAGCGCGGCGAGGCGCTGTCGGTGGGGGAGCGGCAACTCGTCGCGGTCGCCCGCGCCTACGTCGCGGACCCGGACGTGCTCGTCCTGGACGAGGCGACCTCCGCGGTCGACCCTGCCACCGAGGTCAGGCTCGCCCGGGCGCTGGACTCGCTCACCCGGGGGCGCACCACGCTGACGATCGCGCACCGGCTGGCGACCGCCGAGGCGGCCGACGAGGTGATCGTCGTGGACGCCGGCCGGGTCGTCCAGCGCGGGCCGCACGCGGCGCTGGTCGCCCAGCCCGGTCCGTACGCCCGGCTGCACGCCTCCTGGGCCGTGCAGCAGCGCCGCGCGGGGTAACCCGTCAGCCGTCCCCGGCCGCCACCGGCGATGAGATGTCGCCGGTCAGGTAGCGCTGCACGGTCGGCGCCACCGCGGCGACGACCTCCTCGGTGGACGCCGACGCCAGCGGCTCGACGCCGACCACGTACCGCACCACGCCGAGGCCGACGAGCTGGCTGCCGACCAGCGTCGCCCGCAGCCGTGCGTTCGGCCGGTCGACCGCGGCGGCGACCTTGACCAGCACCTGCTCGGTGATGAAGTCGCGGAACATCCGCGCCGACTCCTCGTGCCCGGTGACCGACCGGATCAGCGTGAGGAACGGGCCACGGGTCTGCGGACTGTCCCAGACCGAGACGAAGAACCGGACGACCCGCTCGCCGACGCCGTCCAGCCCTGGCCCCAGCAGCACCGGCAGCACCGCGTCCGGATCGAACGGCAGGTCCATGGCCGCGCGGAACAGCCCCGCCTTGTCCCCGAAGAAGTGCCGGACCATGCCCGCGTCGACGCCGGCCTCGGCGGCGATCCTGCGCAGCGACGCGTGCTGGTAACCGCGGTCGGCGAACACCCGCCGGGCCGCGTCCAGCACGTCCTCGCGGGTATTCGTACGCCCGGGCGGCCGCCCGCGCCGCCGTGCCGGTCGCCCGCCGCCGGTCATGCGGTGCGGCGGCGGAGGGTCGCGGCCCCCAGCGCCAGTGCCGCCAGCACGCATCCGACCACCACGGCGAGGTCGGCGGCCATGCCCGAGGTGATGGTCGGCGAGCTGCGGGCGGCGTTCAGCGCGTCGATGGCATAGCTCATCGGCAGCACGTTGCTGATCCAGCGCAACACCTCCGCCATCTGGTCGCGGGGGGTGAACAGGCCGCTGAGCAGCACCTGTGGGAACACCGCCGCCGGCAGGAACTGCACCGCCTGGAACTCGGTGCTCGCGAACGCCGACAGGAACAGGCCCAGCGCCATGCCGAGCAGGGCGTTGAGCACTGCGAGGGTGAGCACGAGGCCGATCCCGGCCGCGACGGTCAGCCCGAGCGGGCCGAGCGCGATGCCGCCCGCTATCGCCCCCTGCACCAGGGCGACCACGCCGAACGCCAGCGCGTATCCCGCGAGCAGGTCGGGCTTGTGCATCGGCGTGGTGAGCAGCCGCTCCAGCGTGCCGCTCGTCCGCTCCCGCACCATCGCGATCGAGGTCACCAGGAACATGGTCACGAACGGGAAGATGCCGAGCATCGGCAGCCCCACCCGGTCGAAGACCTGCGGCGAGCCCTCGAAGACGTACTTGAACAGCACCAGCAGCAGGCTCGGCACGGCGATCAGCAGCACGACCGTGCGCGGATCGTGCCGCAGCTGGCCGAGCACCCGCCGGGCCGTGGCGAAGGTCGCTCGAGTGCTCATGCCCGCACCTGCGTCCGGTGGGCCGCCGCGTCCTCCTGCTCGGCGAGCGCGAGGAAGGCCAGCTCCAGGTCGTCGAAGCCGGTCTGCTCCCGGATCGCGTCGGGGGTGTCGTGCGCGACCAGCCGGCCCTCGCGCAGGAGCATCAGCTCGTCACAGCGGGCGGCCTCGTCCATCACGTGGCTGGACACCAGCAGCGTCGACCCCACCTCGGCCAGCCGGTGGAACGTGGCCCACAGGTCGCGGCGCAGCACCGGGTCGAGGCCGACGGTGGGCTCGTCCAGGACCAGCACCTCGGGGTCGCCCAGCAGCGCGCAGGCGAGCGAGACCCGGGTCCGCTGTCCGCCGGACATCCGGCCCACCAGCCGGTCGGCATCCTCGCTGAGCCCGACCTCGTCGAGCGCCGCCTCCCCCGCCTCGGCGGGCACGCCCTGCAGGGCCGCGAAGTATCGGGCGTTGGCACGGGCGGTCAGGTCGGCGTACACCGAGGGCGCCTGGGTCACGTAGCCGATGCGGGAGCGCAACGCGGCCGAGCCGGCGGGCAGCCCGAGCACGGTCACCTCGCCCGCCACGATGCGTTGGACGCCGACCACGCACCGCATGAACGTGGTCTTGCCGCCTCCGCTGGGCCCGAGCAGGCCGGTCACCCGGCCGACCGGCACGTCGCAGTCGAGGCCGTGCAGTGCGCGCTTGCCGCCACGGTCGACGACCAGCCCTCGTACCCGGATCGCCTGGTCCATGAGCCTCTCCTCAATTCCGCGCTTGAGGAACTCTGCGTACGTAGAATATAGGGAGGCCAGCCCGCGCGCGCAAGGACCGCTCACAGCGGGCGCACAGCCGTCCCTCAGGCCGGCCACAGCGGCGGCAGGGAGCGTCGGTACCGGTACCGGACGGGGGAGCCGGCCGAGGCGGTGGGTGACACGATGAAGACGATGGGTGGAACGGTGAACGGGACGCGGCGGCGCGTGCTGGTGGTCGACGACGAGGAGAACGTCGCCCACCTGGTCTCCTCCGCGCTGCGCTTCGACGGCTTCGAGACGGTGACGGCGGACTCCGGCGCCCGCGCGCTCGCGGCCGTGGCCGAGCACCAGCCCGATCTGGTCGTGCTCGACGTCATGCTCGGCGACCTCGACGGTGTCGAGGTGCTGCGCCGGCTGCGCTCCGGCGGCTCGGACGTGCCGGTCGTCTTCCTCACCGCGCGCGACGCGGGCGAGCACCGGATCGAGGGGCTGCGGGCCGGTGCCGACGACTACGTGGTCAAGCCGTTCAGCGTCGAGGAGCTGCTGGCCAGGGTGCATGCGGTGCTGCGCCGGACAGCGCCGCCGGAGCGTCCGCGGGCGTCGCTGCTGCGGGTGGCGGACCTGGAGCTGGACGAGGACAGCCACGAGGTGCGCCGGTCCGGCGAGGAGGTGCAGCTGACCCCGACGGAGTTCGAGCTGCTGCGCTACCTGATGCGCAACGAGCGGGTGGTGCTGTCGAAGTCGCAGATCCTCGAGCGGGTGTGGAAGTACGACTTCCAGGGCCGGTCCAACATCGTCGAGCTGTACGTCGGATACCTGCGCAAGAAGGTGGACGCGGCGCAGCCGCACCTGATCCACACGATCCGGGGCGTGGGCTACGTGCTGCGGGCGCCGCGGTGAGTCGCGGCGTGAGCTGTCGGTGAACCGGCTGTCGCTGCGGACCCGCCTGGTGGCGGTCGCCGTCGCCCTGGTCGCCTTCGCCGTGACAGCGACCGGAGCCGCGACGTACGTCGCGCTGCGCACCTACCTCTACGGCCGGATCGACCAGCAGGTCAGCGACCTCGCCGTCGACCCGCTACACCGGATCTGCACTCCTGGGAACGGCCCGGGTGAGGCGTCGCCGCTGCAGGCGCCGTACGCCACCGTGATCGACCACACCGGCGCTCAGGGCACGGTGGTGTGCCCCGGCTTTCGGCTCGCCCGCACGCTGGCGCTCTCGCCCGCCGACGCCAGCCGTCTGGCGGCGGTGGCCGGGGAGACGCAGCCGTTCGGACTGCGCGACACCCGGGGGGCCTCGTACCGCGCCGTGGCGCAACCGGTCCAGGGTGATGTCCTCGCGATCGCGCTGCCCACGTCCGAGGCGGACGGCACGCTCGGCCGGCTGCTCGGGCTGGAGCTCGTCGTCGGTGCGGTCGCGCTGATCGGGACCGGCGTGGTCGGCGCGGCGGGGGTGCGGCTCGGGATGCGGCCGCTGGACCGCGTCACCCGCACCGCGCGGACGGTCGCCGCCGAGCTCGGACCGGACGGGCGCGGCCTCGACCGGCGGGTTCCGGTGGTCGACCCGCACACCGAGGTCGGTCAGCTGTCCGAGGCGGTCAACACGATGCTCGATGCGGTCGAGCGGGAGTACGCCGCGCGCTGGGAGAGCGAGCAGCGGATGCGGCGCTTCCTCGCCGACGCGTCGCACGAGCTGCGCACACCGCTGACCTCGCTGCGCGGGTATGCCGAGCTGGTCCGGTTGCGTGGCGGTCTGGACGAGCAGGCCGCCGACTCGCTGCGGCGCATCGAGTCGGAGGGCACCCGGATGAGCCGGCTGGTCGAGGATCTCCTCACGCTC
>DASPYH010000334.1:0-3454 GCA_035636875.1 Mycobacteriales bacterium
CCAGCCGCCCGACCCGATCCCGCTCGAAGGTCATCACTGCGTCGGTGGAGCGCTGCTCAGAAACCCGCCCGAGCAGGTCCCGTCGGTACCGGATCCTCTCCCCGGCACCGTTGCTGCGCGTCACCAGTTGACCGGCAGCGTCGTATCGGTATCGCAGGACGCGACCGTTGAAGTCGGTCTCGCTGATCAGCCGTCCGGCCGGGTCGTAGTCGTACCGCCACACCAGGCCGCGGGGGTCGGTGACCGCCACGAGTCGCAACTCGGTGTCGTAGGCGAACTCCAGCCGGGCACCGTCCGGGCCGGTGCGCGCCGAGGGCAGGCCAAAACCGGTGACCGTCGCCCGGGTGACCTGGCCGAGCGGATCGACGTACTCGACGAGGTTGCCCTCCCCGTCGTAGTCCCAGCGCTCTGTCGTGCCGTCGGGCAGCGTCCGGGCGACCAGCTTGCCCTCGACCGTCCACTGCAGACGGATCGTCTGTCCCAACGGGTCGGTCGCCGCCACGACCCGCCCGAACGCGTCCCGCTGGAAGCGCGTCACCGCTCCGGCCGGGTCGGCGGTGGCCAGCGGGAGACCGGCGGGGTCCGTTTCGACGTGCCGGACCTGGCCGAGGGCGTCGATGATGGCGGTGAGACGGCCGCGGTCGTCGTACGCGTAGCGGGTGGTCGCACCGGTCGGGTCGGTGACGGCGACGAGGTTGCCATTCTCGTCGTGCTCCCGCTCCCACACGGCGCCGTCCGGTTCGACCAGGGTCGCGGGCTCACCCGGGCCGCCCGGCGTCACTGCGGTCTCGCCGCCATCCGGTCGGACCACGCGGACCAGTTCGCCGTCGGGACCGTAGTCGTATCGAGTGGTCCGGCCGAGCGGGTCCGTCCGTGACAGCAGCCGGTCGGACCTGTCCCAGTCCGAAACAGTCATATGGCCCAGCGGGTCCACCTCGCGGACCACCTGGAGCGCCTCGTTCAGGTGGAAGGCGCGGCGATGCCCGAGCGAGTCGGTGGCCACGGTGACCATGCGGTCGCTGTCGTAGGAGAAGGCTCCGGCCAGGAACCCACCCGAGCCGGAGGTCCGCACGCAGCGGCCGAGATCGTCGTACTCGTAGGCGTACCAGGTCCGGTTGCGGTCCTCCCACCGGATGAGACGCCCTTCGTCGTCGTAGGCGAAGCGGAGCGGGAGACCTGAGGAGTTGACGACCTCGACCAGGTCACCGCCGGCGAACTTGAACCGCAGCAACACGGTGTCCGTGCCGCCGGCCGGGTCCAGCAGCCGCAGCGAGCGCACCCGTCCGGCGAGGGTCTCCACCGCGATCCGGTAGCCGCCGGAGTGGCGCACCTCGACCGGCGCGCCGTCGACGTCGCGGTCGATCTCGATTCGGTGACCGTTGCGATCGGTGACGGCGGTCAATGGCAGCACGCCGGGTTGGGCCCCGCCCGTGAAGAGTCGGGTCCGGCCGGACAGCGGGTCGGTCAGGGTGTAGCCGCCGCCGTCGGTGCGGGCGAGCGGCAGCGGCGGGCCATCCTCCGGGAGGACGGGACCTGCGGCCGGCGGTGGATAGACGAGGACCGTCCCGTCGTCTCCGGCGAGGCAAATCCCCTCGTCGTCCACCTCCAGCCGCTGGTCCAGGGTGGATGCCCACGATCGGCCGAAGAGCCTGCCGGCCCGGTATGACGAGACGTGCACTCGGCGGAGCACGAGCGGGAGCAGGCCGGGTAGCTCGACGTCGACCTGATCGAGCACGACGTCGCCGGTGGCGACATCGACGGGGTCGCCCACGCAGGCCCGGCGCTCGACCGGCACCGCGGTCTGGCGAGGGTTGGCGGCGGCGGAGCGCAGTCGACCGCGGGCTCCGCCGACGAGCCTCCCCGTCGCGTCGAGTGCCCGCGAGGTGCCCCGCACCCGGCGCACCAGGGCAGCGGCCCGTCCCCAGGGCATGAAGGTGAGCGACGCGTCCAGGCCGATCGACGCCCAGGAGCCCTTGCCCGTGACCGCCTTCACCGCCGCGTCCAGCGCGAGCGCGGCCCCTCCGGCAGCGATCGCGAACGGTGCGAGGAACTGCAGGCCGGGGACGAGGGAGAGCACGCCGAGGACCGCGGAGACGCCCTTGAGGACGGTCGAGATCTCGGTGAGCACCTCCGCGTGGTCGCTGATCCACCTCTTCACCGCCGAGAGCGCCCGCGACAGCCGGCCGGGCTCCCGGTAGGGCGCGGCCGTCACAGCGCGGATGCGGGTCGCGGCAGAGCCGGCGGCCGACTCGTGCTCGTCCCGGAGTCGCCGGGCGTCCGCGACGACCTGCTGAAGCTCGGTGCCCAGTGACTCCGCGGTCGAGCGCGCGGAGTCGTACTGGGAGCGCATGCTGGCGAGCTCGCGGCTGCCGGCGGGCACCCGCCGGGCGGCGATCCGGTTGACTTCGGCGAGTGCCGCCGCCTGCTGTCGCCGGAGTTCCTCGGCTCGCGATTCCAGTTCGTCCGCGCGCCGCTGCCGCGACTGCAGGCCTGCTCCGTACTCGGTCAGCGCCTGCGCGGTGCTCCGGTGCGACCGCGCCGCCATGTCGAGGTCCCGCGGCAGGTCCTTCAGTTGCCCCCGGAAGGCGTCGCCGGCTGCGCCGGTCCAGCCGGACGAGTCCAGCTGCCCGACGTTGGCCGAGGCGTCATTGAACACCCGCCCGGCCCCGTCCACCCCACGTGCAGCCGACGCCACCGCGCCGACGTCGCCCGGCGCCGGATCGAAGCCGAGTGCCGCGAACTCCCGCCTGGCCATGGTCAGCTCTCCCCGACGATCACGGTCTGGGCCTCGCGCACGGGGAGCACCCGGGGCGGACTGGTGGTTGTGGTCGAGTCGCCGATGGGGCGGAAGGCGCCGGAGCCGAGTGCGTAGTCGGCGGTCCAAGTCAGCGTCACGGTGACCGTGTAGTCACCGGCGTGCCGGTAGGCGTGGGCGGCCTTGCCGTCGGTGAGCTGCTGGCCCGTTCCGTCGCCGAAGTCCCAGGCATAGGAGAGGATGCGGGGCCGGACACGCACCTGTTGCCCGAGCAGGGTCACCCGCTGCTCGCCTTCGCCGATTCCCCTGCAGTCTCGCCCGGCGGCATCGCCGCACCAGAAGTAGGTCTCGAGGTTGACCAGCGTGAGGACGGCGGGGTCCGTGCGGATCTCGCCCCGGTACAAAGGGAGCTCGCGGAAGGCGTGCAGAATCTGGTCCCGGCTCGGCGCCGCCGGAATCGGTAGTGGAATGAAGCCGTGACACAAGAGTAAGACCTCCTGCGCGGCAGCGGCCCCCGCCGCGGCTCTCGCCCTCGCGTCTCTGCAAAATGCCGCCTGGACCGCCACGTCTATCTGGGCTTCGATATGAGCCGCTTCAGTACTCAATCGCGGGGCACCGACAGTGCCCCGTCGTCTCTCGACGCCGATTTCAATGGATCCGTGCTTCGCCTCCGCGCAGCTCTGTCGGCTGAAAACTCCG
>DASPYH010000335.1:0-3015 GCA_035636875.1 Mycobacteriales bacterium
CCAGGTGCTCGGCCTGACGTTCACGACCAAGGCCGCCGGCGAGCTCGGGACCCGGGTCCGGATCCGGCTCGCCCAGCTGCGGGCCTACTTCGGCGACTCGCCAGGCGCGAGCGTGCTGGCCGGGGAGCCGACGGTCGCCACCTACCACGCGTACGCGGGCCGGCTGGTCGCCGAGCATGCCCTCCGGCTCGGGGTGGAGCCGTCGGTCCGGCTGCTCACCGAGGCGATGACCTGGCAGCTCGCCCAGCGGGTCGTCCGCACGTACGACCTGGACGTGCCGGAGCTGGACTACGCCGAGTCGACGGTCGTCGGCTGGGTGCTGGATCTGGCCGGCGAACTGGCCGAGCACCTGGTCGGGCCGGACGAGCTGCGCCGGTGGACCGCGCGCCTGGTGGACCGCATCGGTGCGCTGCCACGGCGGGCGGGGGGCCGGCCGGGTCCGGGGGAGCCGTACGCGGACGTCGGCCGGCTGGTCGCCCGGGCGCGGTCCCGGACCGCGCTGCTGCCCCTGGTGGAGCGGTATGCCAGGGCCAAGACGACGGCCGGCGCGATGGACTTCGGTGACCAGGTGGCGATCGCGGCCCGGGTGGCGGACGCCTTCGCCGAGGTCGGGCGCGGCGAGCGGTCCAGGTACGCGGTCGTGCTGCTCGACGAGTACCAGGACACCAGCCACGCGCAGCTGACCCTGCTGCGCGCGCTTTACGGCGCAGGCCACCCGGTGACCGCCGTCGGCGACCCGGCTCAGGCGATCTACGGCTGGCGGGGGGCGAGCGCCGCCAACCTGCGGCGGTTCGCGGTGCACTTCCCGACCGCGGCCGGCCAGCCGGCGCCGGTGCTGCCGCTGTCGGTGAGCTTCCGCAACGACGCCCTGGTGCTGGACGTGGCCAACGAGCTGTCCGATGACCTGCGCGAGCACGGCATCGATGTCGGGGTGCTGGTGCCGGGCCCACGCGGTGGCCATGGCGAGGTGAGCTGCGCACTGGTCGAGACCGTGCTGGACGAGGCGGAGTGGGTCGCCACCCAGCTCGCCGAGGTCTGGCGGGAGGACACGCCGAAGCGGCGCGGCGGGCGGGCCGGGCGCAGCGTGGCGGTGCTGTGCCGGCGGCGGTCCCAGTTCGAGCCGGTGGCACGGGCGCTGCGCGCCCGCGGGATCCCGGTCGAGCTGGTCGGGCTCGGCGGCCTGCTCGCCACCCCGGAGGTGCGCGACCTGGTCAGCACCCTGCAGGTGGTCGCCGACCCGACCGCCAGCGCCGCGCTCGCCCGGCTGCTCACCGGGGCCCGCTGGCGGATCGGCCCCCGGGATCTCGCCGCGCTCGGCCGCCGGGCCCGCTCGCTGGCCGCCCGCCGCCGAGACGGCGCCGGTGCGGAGCCGGCCGCGGGCGGGCCGGGCGACCCCGGCGAGCCGCCGGTGGCCGACCACCAGGGGGCCGCGCCTGGAGAGCGGCCCGCGGCCGACCGGCCGCCGGTGCCTGACGAGGTGGCTGTGTCCGGTGGGCCACCCGCGGCGGATCAGCCAGCCGCGGCGGATCAGCCACTCGCGGCCGACCGGCCGCCGGTGCCTGACGAGGTGGCTGACGCCAGCCTCGTGGAGGCGCTCGACGACCTGGGCGCGCCGGATCCCTATTCGCCCGAGGGCTACCGCCGCCTCGCCGCGCTCGGGCGCGAGCTGGCGGCGCTGCGCCGGCGCACCGCCCAGCCGCTGCCGGACCTGGTCGCGGATGTGGAGCGGACCCTGCTGCTCGACGTCGAGGTGGCCGCCGCGCCGGACCGCGACCGGGCGGTCGGCCGTGCCCATCTCGACCGCTTCGCCGACGTCGCCGCGGCGTTCTCGATGGACGCCGAGGCGCCGACGCTGGGCGCGTTCCTGGCCTACCTCACCGCCGCCGAGGAGGCCGAGCGTGGCCTCGAGGCCGGCGTGGTCGAGGTCGAGACCGGCCGGGTGCAGGTCCTCACCGTGCATGCGGCGAAGGGGCTGGAGTGGGACGTCGTCGCGGTCCCTGGCCTGACCGTCGGCGTCTTCCCGGACCGGGACGCCGCCGGCTCCTCCGGCTGGGCGACCAGCATCGCCACCCTGCCCTACCCGCTGCGTGGCGACGGCGACGACCTGCCCGTCCTCGACCTGGACGGTGCGGCCGACCAGAAGGACCTGGACGAGGCGCGGAAGCGGTTCGTCGACGCGTGCCGCGAGCGCGGGCAGCGGGAGGAGCGGAGGCTGGCGTACGTCGCGGTCACCAGGGCCCGGCAGCGGCTGCTGTGCTCCGGCTACTGGTGGGACCAGGCGGTCCGTCCCCGCGGCCCGTCGACGTTCCTGGAGGAGATGCGGCGGGTGCGCGGCGTACGGGTTGACCAGTGGCTGCGTCCTCCTGTCGACGGGGCCACCAACCCGCTGCCGCCGCCGGAGCCGGTGCCGTGGCCGATCGACCCGCTCGGCGGGCGCCGGCCCCAGGTGGAGCAGGGCGCGGCGCTGGTGCGATCCGCGCTCGCCTCGCCCGCGGGCGCCGGGTCCGAGGAGGACGCGCTGTTCGCGGAGGAGGACCTGCTCGCGCTCGGCTGGGCCCGCGACGCCGAGTTGCTGCTCGCGGAGCGCGCGCGGGAGGCGGCCGGACCGGACACCGCGCTCGACGTGCCGCTGCCCGGGCACCTGTCCGTCACCGACCTGGTCTCGCTCGCCCGGGACCCGGTCGCGCTGGCCCGCCGGGTCCGCCGGCCGGTGCCGACCCGGCCGGCCCCGCTCGCGCGCCGCGGCACGGCCTTCCACGCCTGGCTGGAGGAGCGGTACGGCGGCGAGCGGCTGCTCGACCTCGACGAGCTGCCCGGGGCCGCAGACTCGGGGGCGGCGCCGGACGAGGACCTGGCCCTCCTGCAGGAGCGGTTCCTGGCCAGCGCCTGGGCCGACCGCTCCCCGGAGGAGGTCGAGGTGCCGTTCGAGACGGTGATCGGCGGGGTCGTGGTGCGCGGCCGGATCGACGCGGTCTTCGCCGACGACGAGGGCGGCTGGACGGTGGTGGACTGGAA
>DASPYH010000336.1:0-8257 GCA_035636875.1 Mycobacteriales bacterium
CTGCGTTCGAAGGCTTGCTGGCCGAGCAGCTCGGACAGTCGGTCTTCCAGGTCGCTGATGTGCTGGGCGAGCCGGCGGTTCTGCTCGTGCAGGTTGGCGTTCTCGGCGAGCACGGATCGGTGGCTGATCGAGGGACGCGGCCGGCTCCGCAGGCGCAGCCCGACCCGGTCGCCGCGCACCTCGACGGGCAGGTCGTAGTCCTCGGCCAGCTCGAACAACGCATCCAGCACCGCCTTGCCGACCAAACCGATCGCGACGGCGGGCTTGAAGAACTCCCGCACCGCGGCCAGTACCGCGTTCACCCGGCGCGCGCCGCGCACGATGCGAACCTGGGGGTGGGCCGGCACGTCCGGGTCGTAGTGCTGAACCCAGTAGACGAACCGGCCGAACTGTCCCGCCGTCTGCCGCCAGTCCTGCTCGGTCGCCGCGCACCAGTCCAGGAACAGGCCGACGACACCCCGCCAGAACGTGTCGCGCACAGCCTCCGACAAACCCCGGGCTGTGGGGTCCGGGCGTGCGGCAGGCGTACGCGGACATGGGCGTGCTCGACATGGCCGGGGTGAACCTCGACGACCTGATGCGCGCCGACGAGGACATCGCGGAGCAGGTCGACGCCGAGAAGCGGGAGCTGGCGGCTCGCCGCGCCGAGATCGACCAGGTGGTCGCGATCGACGAGACCACCCGACTGGGCGCTCACCCGTAGCGGCGGCCGCGGCGGCATCTCCCCTATGCTCCGGCGCCAGATCCTGGCGGCTGGGGGTTTGGTTCGATGGTCGACGTCGGCTGGCTGCGAGGGCTCGGCGAGGAGGGGCTGGCGGCGCTGCTGGAGCGGCGGCCGGAAGCGGTTGCCGGGCCCGAGCCGAGGGCGCTGTCGGAGCTGGCGGAACGGCTCGTCGAGCCGGGGGCGGTGGTCGCGGCGATGCGCCGCCTGGACCGGCCGACCCTCCAGGTCGCCGAGGCGGTCGCGGCGCTCGGCGGCGACGGGGTCGACCCCGCGGCGGTGCAGCGCCTGCTCGGCGCCGCCGACGATCCTGCCGTCGAGCGAGCCCTCGCCACACTCGCCGGCCATGCCCTACTCACCCGCAGCGGCGGCCTGACTCTGGTCGAACCCGCCCGGTACGCGTTCGGGCCGCCGCTGGGCCTCGGCCCGCCACTCGCCGGGATTGTGGCGGGGAGGACAGCGGACGAGCTCCGGGTCGTCGCCCGAAACCTCGACGTCAGACCGCCCACCCGCAAGGCCGAGATCATCGCGGCCGTCGTCGACGCGCTGCGGGATCCCGATCGGGTCCGCTCGATCGTCGGCGCCGCCCCGGCCCGGGTGCGGGAGTTCCTGCAGGAGGTCGCGAGGACGGGTCAAGCGGTGCAGGAACACCTGTACTTCTCCCCCCGCTACTCGGAGCCGAGGACGCCGTCGCAGTGGGCGCTGGCCCGGGGGCTGCTGGTCCGCGCGAGCGACTGGGAAGTCGGCTTGCTCATGCCTGCCGAGGTCGCGCTGGCACTGCGGGGTCCGGGCTGGACCGCGCCGTTCGAGCCCGTTCCGCCGCGGCTGGACCGGATCCCGGTGCAGCCGTCCCTGGTCGACCGCGAGGCCATCGCCGCCGCGGCCTCGCTGCTGCGGTCGGTGACCGCACTGCTGGACGAGGCGGGACGCAAGCCGGTGGCGCTGCTTCGGACCGGGGGCGTCGGCGTGCGCGAGCTGCGCCGGCTCGGCAAGGGCATCGGCTGTCCTGCCGCCGAGGTCAAGCTGGCGCTGGCGGTCGCCCACCAGGCTGGCCTGCTGGGGTGGTCGAGCGAAGTCCTCGCGGCCACCCCAGAGTACGACCGGTGGCTCGGCGGGGAGCCTCCGCAGCGGCTCACCGAGCTGCTCACGGCCTGGTGGTCCCTGCCGTACGTCCCGCTGGTCGAGCCCGACGCGCCCTGGGTGCCGGGCGCGACGGGTGGCACCGACGCGCGGCTGGCCGTCCTGGCGGAGGTCGCCCGAGAGCCCGCGACCGCAGCCGCCGACCCGGCGTCGCTCGCCGCGCTGGTGGCCTGGCGGCGGCCGTACGGTCTCGGCGCCGCGGACCCCACGGCACACCTGGCCGCCGCGTGGCGCGAGGCGACGATGGTCGGCGCGGTCGGTGCGGGAGCCATCAGCGCCGCGGGACAGGCGCTGCTGCGGGGGGACGACTCGGCGCTGCAGGCCGCGGTCGCCGGTGTCGGCACCGCCATGCGCACCGTCAGGCTCCAGGCCGACCTCACCGCCGTCGTGACCGGCACCCCGTCCGCCGAGCTGTGCGCGCTGCTCGACTCCGTTGCCGACCGTGAGTCCGCCGGCACGGCGTCCATCTGGCGGTTCAGCCCTGCCAGCGTGCGGCGAGCGCTCGACGCCGGCCTCACCAGCGACGCGTTGCTCGACAGCCTGGCGGGCGCGGCACCGAGCGGGGTCCCGCAGCCGCTCGGCTACCTGCTGCGGGACGTCGCGCGCCGGCATGGCACGGTGCGTGGGCGGGACGTCGCCTGCTGCCTGCGCTCGGAGGACACCGCGCTGCTTGCGGAGATCGCCGCGGACCGCAGGCTACGCGCGCTCGGACTGCGCACGCTCGCCCCGACGGTGCTCGCCGGAGCCAAACCGCTCGACCAGACGCTCGCGCTGCTGCGGGCGGCCGGGTACGCGCCGGTCACCGAGCGCGCGGACGGCACGGCCGAGTTCGAGGCCGGAGCTACGCGCCGGGTTGCGAGCCCAGCCGTACCGCACCGGCCCGCGGTTCACCGGCAGCGCGAAGCGCCGGCGCCACCAGACCGCCCGGCGCTGGCCCGCAGGCTGCTTGGCAGGTCGAACACCGCGATGGCGACGCCGTCCGACACGCTGCGCATCGTGCGTGGAGCGGCCCGGCAGCTGACCGAGAGCCAGGCCCGCGTCCTCGCCCACGCGATCGAGCGCGGGGAACCGGTCGCGATCGAGTACGTGAGCCAGCGGGGCGTGCTCACCCGACGAGTGATCGAGGAGGTCGTGCTGTCCGGCGGGAGTCTGACCGCGTGGTGCCAGTTGCGGCAGGACGATCGGGAGTTCGCGCTCAGGCGGGTGCGCGCCGTCACCGCGGTCTGACGGGCGCCCGCGCGACTCTGGACAGGACGCGCGGAGCGGCCCACGCTGGGCGCGTGGGTGAGGCCCGGCCGATCCCGACCCTCGGAGGGGTGTTCCGCGACGTCCGCGGACACGGCCGGGCGCTGCGGGTGAGCTGGCACGCCGAGGACGGCCTCGTCGTGCTTTCACTGTGGGATGGTGCGCGCTGCACCGGAAGCATGCGGCTGGCCGGCGCGGACGTACCGGACCTCCTCGACGCCCTCGCCACGGGCCTTACCACGGCCCCAGCTCCTGGCGACACAGGACCAGCTGGACCGTTCGCTTCGGCACACCGCCCCGGCGTAGGGTGGTCTTACTTTCGAGAGTAAGGAGCCTTCGTGCGGGTGACGTCGAAGGGCCAGGTGACGATTCCAGCCGACATCAGGGAGAAGGCGGGTCTGCTCCCTCATACCGAGGTCGAGTTCGAGTACGACGGCTCGGCTGTACGGATCGTCAAGGCCGCGAAGGCGACCAAGCTGAGCCGCGGTGAGCGGGTCGTTCGGCGTCTGGCTGGCAGCTCAAGGGTCCGCCTGACGACTGACGAGCTCCTGGCCCTCATCCGAGACGAGTGACTGTCGTCCTGGTCGACGCCAATGTGCTGATCGACGTGGCGTTACGTGACCCCACCTGGTTCGAATGGTCGCGCGAAACCCTCCGCCGCACGGCTGACGAATCCATATTGGTGATCAATCCGATCGTGTACGCGGAGGTCGCGGCAGGGTTCGACACTCCGGAGGAGGTGGATGAGGTCCTCCCAGCCGAGGACTTCGCCCGAGAGAGCCTGCCGTGGCCGGCCTGCTTCCTGGCCGGGCGGTGCTTCGTCCGGTATCGACGGCATGGTGGGAACAAGCGGTCGCCGCTGCCGGACTTCTTCATCGGGGCCCACGCGGCGGTGGCTGGCTACCGGCTGCTGACCAGGGACGCTCGTCGCTACCGCAGGTACTTTCCCACGGTCAATCTGATCGCTCCGGACTAGCTGATGCGGGTCGCGGTGGTGGGGTTGGGGTTGATCGGGGGGTCGGTCGCGCGGCGGCTGGCGCCGGCCCACGACGTGGTCGGCTGGGACGCGGAGGCCCGCACCCGGGAGCAGGCGGCCGCGGCCGGGCTGCCGGTGGCCGGTTCGGTCGAGGAGGCGGCGGCCGGAGCCGACGTGGCCGTCGTGGCGACGCCGCTCGGCACCACCGCGACCGTCCTCACCGCACTGTCCACTACCGACTGTCGCACCGTGACGGACGTCGGATCGGTCAAGGTGCCGGTGCTCGGGGCCGCCTCGGCGGCGGGGCTGGCGGAGCGCTTCGTCGGCGGGCACCCGATGGCCGGCACGGAGCGGGCCGGCTTCGCGGCGAGCGACCCGGCGCTGCTCGACGGCGCCGCCTGGGTGCTCTGCCTCGACGACGGCACCGACCTGGGCTCGTGGCGCCGGGTGGCCGCGCTGGTCACGGGCGCCGGCTGCCGGGTCGTGCCCTGCCGCGCCGGCGCGCACGACGAGGCGATCGCCCGGGTGAGCGCGCTGCCGCACCTGCTCGCCTGCGCGCTCTCGCTTGCCGGTGCCGATGGCGGGCCGCTGGCCGGAGCGCTCGCGGCCGGCTCCTTCCGGGACGGCACCCGGGTCGCCGGCAGCCGCCCGGAGCTGATCGCCGCGCTGTGCGAGAACAACCGTACGGCGCTGACGCCGGTCCTGGACGAGACGATCGCTCTCCTCGATGAGGCCCGGGCGACGCTCGCGGGCGGGCGCAGCGTGATGCGGGTGGCGATGGCCGGGCACACCGCGCGCCACGCCTGGGCGGAGCCGAAACCGACCGTCGCCGAGGTGCTCGACCCGGCCGCCGACGGGTTCCGCGGCGACCTGCTCGATCTCGGCGCCGCGGGCGGCTTCGTCGACGCCGTGCTTCCGGACGGGACGCTGCACGGCCAGCGCCCCACCGGAACGGATCCGGCTCTGACCGACTCCGAGCTGTGACGGCCGCGGTGGGATCGCCGCCTCGAGCGGGTGGCCGGATGGTGTCGGAACGGCCCGCTTCGGGAAAGTCCTCGCCGTGACGTTCAACGACGACGCCAGCCTCGACACCTCCCAGGTCGGCGACCGGCGCGGCTTTCCCGGCGGCGGCCTCGCGATCGGCGGTGGCGGGCTCGGCATCGTCGGGCTGATCATCTACCTGCTGGTGAGCCTGCTGGGCGGCGGCAGCGGGTCGGGCAGCGGCAGCGGCTCCGACAACCCGCTGCGCGACGGTCAGAACGGCGCCGTCCCGGCGGAGCAGCTCTCCTCGACCTGCAAGACCGGGAAGGACGCCAACCAGAAGCCCGAGTGCCGGATCGTCGGTTACACCAACAGCGTCCAGGCCTACTGGCGGCAGGCCTTCGGCTCGACCAACGGCGGTTACCAGCCCGCCCAGACGATCATCTTCACCGGGGGCACGCAGACCGGTTGCGGTCAGGCGAGTTCCGCGGTCGGTCCGTTCTACTGCCCCGCCGACGGCAAGGTCTACCTCGACCTCGGCTTCTTCGACGAGCTCAGCAGCCGGTTCGGGGCGAAGGGCGGCCCGTTCGCGCAGGCGTACGTGGTGGCGCACGAGTACGGCCACCACGTGCAGAACCTCCTCGGCACGTCCGACCGGGTCGGCCGCGCCGGCGGCCAGACCGGCCCGGAGAGCGCCTCCGTACGGTTGGAGCTGCAGGCGGACTGCTACGCCGGCGTCTGGGCGAACCACGCCAAGCAGACCACCGACGCCCAGGGCCGGCCGCTGTTCACGGACATCACCGAGCAGGACATCGCGACCGCGCTGGACGCCGCCGCGGCGGTCGGTGACGACCGGATCCAGAAGCGGGCGCAGGGGCGAGTGACGCCGGAGTCGTTCACGCACGGCACCTCCGAGCAGCGGCAGAAGTGGTTCACCACCGGCTTCCGGTCGGGCCGGCCCGGGGCCTGCGACACCTTCACCGGCAGCATCTAGTGCGGTGACCACTTACGTTGACCGGCGTGCGAGTGAGGAGTTGCTCCGCCGACTGCGCAGTTCGGGGGACGGCTGAGCAGCTACAGCTGTTCACCGGACGGGCGATCTGCGCACTCGCGGTCGAGGTGCCGACCGGCGAACCCTGGTGGTCACCGCCCTAGCCCGGCACCCGCCGCGGAGCGCGGCCGGCGGCGACGCGCTGCTCGGCGATCCAGGCGTCCAGCCGGCCCCACCAGTCGAACAGCCAGTCGACCTGCGCGTCGACGTCCAGCCCGCGCGGCAGCTCCTCCGACGGCACGTGCCACCACCGCACCTCGACCACGTCGTCCATCGGCAGCCCGCGCCACATGTCGGCCACCGTCGACAGATCCTCCAGCCCTTCGTGCGCGACCAGCAGCACGTCCGCCGTCGGCGCCGCGGCCACGGCCGCGAGGGTGCCCCCGGGCTTGGGCGCGAGCACATGCCGCATCCGCTCGGCCTTGGCCGCCTCGTCCGCATGGCCGAGGCGGCGCAGCCGCTCGATCGCCCGCAGCCGGCGCCGCTCGGTGAAGTTCCCCCCTTCCGGGAAGATCACCACCGCGTCCTGCGGACCGGCGTCGCGGGCAAGCTCGGCGATCGCCGACTCGATGTCCTCCGCGGCGCCGGGGCGCGGCGTGATGAAGCGGTTCGGCAGCCGGTTGAGCAGCACGTCGATGGTCGGGTCGAGCTGCAGCGTGTCCTTGAGCACGATCCGGGGATGCCGCCCGGCCAGCGTCACCATCGCCCGGATCAGCAGCAGCGAGTCGCCCGGCCCGGCGTGCCGGCAGAGCACGAGCAGCGGCCGGTCCCGGGGAAGCGGGTGGCCCGGACCGGAGCCGACCACGCGGAGCCGGAACGTGCGGCGGGCGCTCGCGTACAACCGCTCGAGCATCCAGCGCAGCAGCCGGTAGTGCGCCGCCTGCCAGCGCGGCTCGCCGAGCCCGCGGCCGAAGCCGGCGCGCAGCCACATCCAGCCGAGGGCCGCGAGCGCGGCCCACTCGCAGGCGAACCAGACGATCGCGAACCACAGCAGCCGGAGCGGGCGCAGCTTCCCGGGCAGGAACGGCGAGGTCGCCGCCGCGACGACGACCCACAGCGGCAGCGTGACCAGCAGGACCGGCAGCGCGGCCAGCGCGAGCGGCACGGTCATCAGCCGGCGCGGCAGCGCCGGCGGCAGCGGCCGGCTCACCCGAGGTTCCTCAGGAAGTCCCTGCTCGCGGCGTACGCGCTGTCGATCCGCTCGCCGATCGCCGCGGTGTCCCGGTAGCGCAACTGGGAACGCAGGTCCGCCGGCCTCTCGTCCGCGCCCGTCGGCAGCACGTGCGCGCTCACGCCGTCCGGCAACGCGGCCATGTCGGCGGCGAACCGGTGCCGGCGGGCCACCTCGAACGCGACCAGCCCCACCTCCCAGGGGCGGCGCGGCCGGGTCAGCGGCCGCTCGATGCGACCGACATGAAGCACGTAGAGCACGCGGGCGCCGAGCAGGACGGCCCGGCCGACCGGGATGCTGTGCACCAGGCCGCCGTCCAGGTAGGTCTCGCCGTCGACCTCGACCGGAGGCAGCAGGCCGGGTACCGCGCAGGAGGCGAGCACCGCGTCGACGAGCGGACCCTGGGTGAACCAGTGCTCGGCCGCCCGCTCGACGCTCGCGGCCACGCACTGGAACGGGACCGTCAGCTCGTCGAAGCGGGTGACCGGCAGGTGCTTGTCCAGCAGCTCGCGCAGCGGCTGCCCGGTGTGCAACGAGGTCCGTGTCCTCGCCAGCGTGCGCAGCTGGCCGAGCAGGGAGCCGGCGAACAGGCCGCTGGACTCGAGGTCCCGCCACAGCGCGGCCAGCCGCTCGATCGCCGCCGGGGTGGGATCGGCGGCGACGACGACGCCGTTGACCGCGCCGACCGACGTGCCGACCACGAAATCCGGCATTACGCCAGCCTCCAGCAGCGCGCGGAGCATGCCGACCTCGTGGGCGCCGAGCAGGCCGCCGCCGCCGAGCACGAACGCCACCGGACCGGTCACGGCACCGACTCTCGCACGCGCCCGCCGGAGACGGGAGCACCGCTGGGGGAGCGGGCGGTTGCGGACGAGGCGCGGATGGTGCGGGCGTCGCTGCGCGGGGTGGTCCCGGTAGGCCGCGCACCCTCGGACGTGCGATCGTCTCTTATCAGCGACGAGCAGGCCGGGA
>DASPYH010000337.1:0-3146 GCA_035636875.1 Mycobacteriales bacterium
CCCGGTGCGGCCGCCGGTCGGCGTCCATTCCCATGCGCGCCTCCGCGCGGGCAGCCGGTCCCGCGCCGCCGAAGGTCCGCGGGACACGCCCTACAGGCCGAGGCTACGGCCGACGATCTCCTTCATGATCTCGTTGGTGCCGCCGTAGATCGCCTGGACCCGGCCGTCCAGCCAGGCTCTCGACACCGGGTACTCGGTCATGTAGCCGTACCCGCCGTGCAGCTGCAGGCACCCGTCGGCGACCTTGTTCTGCAGGTCGGTCGTCCACCACTTGGCCATCGCGGCGTCCGAGACCGACAGGCCGCCGATCATGTGCCGGCGTACGCACTCGTCGACGAACGTCCGCGCGACCGCGGTCTCGGTGGCCAGCTCGGCGAGCAGGAACCGGCTGTGCTGGAAGGAGCCGATGGGCCGTCCGAACGCCTGCCTGCTCTTGACGTAGTCCAGGGTCAGCTCGAGCACCCGCTCACACGCCGCCACCGCGACCACCGCGATCGAGAGCCGCTCCTGCGGCAGGTTCTCCATCAGATGGACGAAGCCGCGGTTCTCCTCGCCCACCAGGTTCTCCGCGGGGATTCGGACCTCGTCGAAGAACAGCTCGGCGGTGTCCTGCGCCTTCAGGCCCACCTTCTCCAGGTTGCGGCCGCGCTCGAACCCGGGCATCCCTCGCTCGACCGCGAGCAGGCTCAGCCCGCGGGCGCCGTCCGCGTCCGGGTCCGTGCGGGCGACCACCAGCACCAGGTCGGCGTTGATGCCGTTGGTGATGAACGTCTTCGAGCCGGACAGCACCCAGCCGCCGCCGTCGCGGCGAGCGTGCGTGCGCACCCGCTGCAGATCGCTACCGGCGCCCGGCTCGCTCATCGCGATCGCGGTGATCAGCTCGCCGGAGCAGAAGCCGGGCAGCCAGCGGCGCTGCTGATCCGGCGTGCCGAGGGCGAGCAGGTACGGCGCGACGATGTCGTTGTGCAGGCCGAAGCCGAGCCCGGTGGCACCGGCCCGGCTGATCTCCTCGTCCAGCACCGCGTTGTAGCGGAAGTCCCGGACCCCGCCGCCGCCGTACTCCTCCGGCACGTCCATGCCGAGCAAGCCCTGCTTGCCGGCCTCCACCCAGACGTCCCGGTCGACGATGCCGGCCTTCTCCCACTCCTGGTGGCGCGGGGCGACGTGCCGCTGCATGAAGGTGCGGACGGTGTCGCGGAAGGCGTCGTGCTCGGCCTCGAACAGGGTGCGCTGCATGCCGCCCAGTCTCGCAGTGCCCGCCGGCGCATGCCGGTGGCGAACGGACGCGGAAACTGTCGTACCGCACCGGCAGACTGGAGGGCGTGACGGACGCTCTCGACCGCTTCTCGCCCGCGACCCGGGCGTGGTTCGCCGGTGCGTTCGCCTCGGCCACCGCCGCCCAGCTCGGCGCCTGGGAGGCCATCGCCCGCGGGGACCACACCCTGGTCGTCGCGCCCACCGGGTCTGGCAAGACGCTGGCTGCCTTCCTGCAGTCGCTGGACCGGTTGGCCGCGACCCCGCCGCCCGACGATCCGGGGCGTCGCTGCCGCGTGCTCTACGTGAGCCCGCTCAAGGCGCTGGCCGTCGACGTGGAGCGCAACCTCCGCTCCCCGCTGGCTGGGATCCGGCAGGCGGCGGTCCGGTTGGGGCAGCCGCCGCCGGAGATCCAGGTCGGCCTGCGCTCCGGGGACACCCCCGCCGAGGAGCGCCGGCTGCTCGCCCGCCGGCCGCCGGACATCCTCATCACCACGCCCGAGTCGCTGTTCCTCATGCTCACCAGCGCGGCCCGGGAGTCGCTGCGCGGGGTCGAGACGGTGATCGTCGACGAGGTGCACGCGGTCTGCTCGACCAAGCGGGGCGCGCACCTGGCGCTGAGCCTGGAGCGGCTGGACGCGCTGCTGGAGCGGCCGGCGCAGCGGGTCGGCCTGTCCGCCACCGTGCGGCCGACCGACGAGGTCGCTCGCTTCCTGGCCGGCGGGCGGGAGGTGGCGGTGGTGCAGCCGCCGCTGCAGAAGACGGTCGAGCTGCAGGTCGTGGTGCCGGTCGAGGACATGTCCCAGCTCGGCGAGCCGACCGGCGAGGTGCACGGGTCGGCGGCGGGGGCGCAACAGCGGACGTCGATCTGGCCGGCGGTCGAGGAGCGGGTGCTCGACCTGGTCGAGGCGCACCGCAGCACGATCGTCTTCGCCAACTCACGGCGGCTGGCCGAGCGGCTGACCGCGCGGCTCAACGAGCTGGCGTACGAGCGGAGGTACGGCGAGACGGCCCAGGACCTCTCGCGGTACGAGGACCCGGCGAGCGGTCCGGCCGGCAGCACGGCCGACGGGCCGGTGGACCGGCCGGCAGGGCGGTCCCGGTCCGCACCCGGAGGGATGCCGGCAGAGCTGATGGCGCAGGCCGGCCGGGCCGAGGGCGCGCCGGTGGTGGTCGCGAGGGCGCACCACGGGTCGGTGTCCCGGGAGCAGCGGGCCCTGGTCGAGGAGGAGCTCAAGTCCGGCCGGTTGCCCGCGGTCGTGGCCACCTCCAGCCTGGAGCTCGGCATCGACATGGGCGCGGTCGACCTGGTCGTGCAGGTCGAGGCACCGCCGTCCGTGGCGGCCGGCCTGCAGCGGATCGGGCGCGCCGGCCACCAGGTGGGCGCGGTGAGCCGCGGGGTGCTGTTCCCGAAGTACCGCGGAGACCTGGTGGAGTCGGCCGTGGTCGCCGAGCGGATGCAGGCCGGCCTGATCGAGTCGATGCGCTAGCCGCGCAACCCGCTCGACGTGCTGGCACAGCAGGTCGTCGCGATGGTCGCGATGGACGGGTGGACCGTCGAGGACCTGGGCGCGCTGGTCCGGCGGGCCGCGTCGTTCGCGACGCTGCCGGCCTCGGCGCTGGAGTCGGTCCTGGACATGCTGTCCGGCCGCTACCCGTCGGACGAGTTCGCCGAGCTGCGGCCGCGGCTGGTGTGGGACCGGGTGACCGGCATGCTCACCGGCCGCCCGGGCGCGCAGCGGCTCGCGGTGACCAGCGGCGGCACCATCCCGGACCGGGGCCTGTTCGGCGTCTTCCTGGTCGCCGGCGCCGGCGAGACCGGGCGACGGGTCGGCGGCGGGGGCGCAACAGCGGACGTCGATCTGGCCGGCGGTCGAGGAGCGGGTGCTCGA
>DASPYH010000338.1:0-5030 GCA_035636875.1 Mycobacteriales bacterium
CGAGCCGGCTCAGCTCCCGCTCCAGGAACCACCGGATCGCCGCCGGGCAGGCGAACTCACCCTCCAGCACCGGGTTGTGCCGCGACCACGGCCTGCCCACGGTGAGCGCGCCGTACCAGCCCTGCGCGTGCGCGGCCTCCAGCACGTCGCACAGCCGCGCCACCTCGGCCGGCACCGCCTCGGGAGGCACCTGTGCGAAGTCGACGGTCAGCGTCACCCGCTCCACTCTGCCACCCGCGCCGCGGCGGTCCTGACACCGCTCAGGCGTGGATGCCGCACTCCGTCTTGGCCCGGCCCGCCCACCTGCCGGCGCGCGGGTCGGCGCCCGGCTCCACCGGGGTGGTGCACGGCGCGCAGCCGACCGAGGGGTAGCCCTCGTCGACGAGCGGGTTGACCAGCACGCCGTGCTCGGCGACGTAACGGTCCACATCGGACTGGGTCCAACCGGCGAGCGGGTTGACCTTGACCAGCGCATGCCGGGCGTTCCAGGCGACGACCGGGGTGTCCCGGCGGGACGGTGACTCGTCCCGGCGCACCCCGCTCACCCAGGCCGAGTACGGCGCGAGCGCGGCCGCCAGCGGGCGGACCTTGCGCAGCTGGCAGCACAGGTCCGGGTCGCGGTCGTGCAGCCGCGGCCCGTGCTCGGCATCCTGCTCGGCAACCGTCCGCTCTGGACGGACGGTGTGGACGGTCACCGGAAGGGTGGCGGCGACCGCGTCCCTGGTGCCGATCGTCTCGGCGAAGTGGTAGCCGGTGTCCAGGAACAGCACCGGCACCCCGGGCTGCGCGCGGGATGCGAGGTGCGCCAGCACGGCGTCCGTCATCGAGGACGAGACGCACAATCCGGCACCGAACTCGACAGCGGCCCAGCCGAGCACGTCCAGGGGGTGCGCGCCCTCCAGCCGCACCGCCGCCTCCACCGCGACCTCCCGCAGCCGGGCACGATCCCACTCCGGGGCGCTCACGCCGACCCCGAGGTCGCACCACCAGCGGCGGCGCCCGCCGCCTCGGTGGCGTGGTCGTCGCCCACGGGCGGGGCCGTGTGCCCGGCGCCCGCCGGGTCGCCCGGCGCCCCGGACGGACCGGACAGCTCCCGGCCGGACGGGCGCACGGCGCGCAGCGCGAAGACCCGGCGGCACGACCCGCACGCCCACTCGCCGTGCGCCTCCCCGTGCGGTCGGATGTCCTCTTCCCCGCAGTACGGGCAGAAGAACGGCGGCAGGTGCGAGCTCACCGCAGCCAGGCCTCGTCCGCCCGCGCCGCGTACTCGGCGAAGCTCTCCGCCGGCTCACGCCGGTC
Organism: Mycobacteriales bacterium; assembly: GCA_035636875.1. GTDB lineage: Bacteria > Actinomycetota > Actinomycetes > Mycobacteriales > CADCTP01 > CADCTP01. Next base: position 1,300 of record DASPYH010000338.1, read on the forward strand.
CAGGTAGCCCCGCAGGACCCGCTCCACGTAGTCGGCCGTCTCGTCCGCGGTCACCTTCAGCCCGCGGAACTTGCGACCGAGCGACGCGTCCTCGCCGAGGTGGCCGCCGAGATGGATCTGGAAGACCTCCACGTCCTCGCCGTCCGGGCCCCGAGCCACCGAGCCCTTCAACCCGACGTCGGCGACCTGGAACCGGGCGCAGGCGTTGGGGCAGCCGTTGACGTTGACCGTCACCGGCTCCGGGAAGTCCGGCAGCCGCCGTTCCAGCTCGGCGTACAGCTCCCGTGCCCGCGCCTTGGTCTCCACGATCGCGAGCTTGCAGAACTCGATCCCGGTGCACGCGATGGTGCCCTCGCGGAACGCGCTCGGCCGCACCAGCAGGTCCGCCGCGGTCAGCTCGGCCACCAGCTCGTCCACCCGCCGCTCCGGCACGTCGAGCAGCACGATCTGCTGCTGCGCGGTCGTCCGCAGCCGCCCGCTGCCGTACTCCTGCGCCAGGTCGGCGACGCGGGCCAGCTCCGTGCCGCTGGTCCGGCCGGCCCGCAGCGCGAAGCCCACCGCGTACCGCCCGTCGGCCTGCCCGCTCACCCCGACGTGCCCGCGGGCTCCGGGGTACGGCGCGGGCTCCGGGCCGTCCGGCAGCGGCGAGTCGAGGAACTCCTTCTCCAGGACCTCCCGGAACCGGTCCACGCCCCAGTCGGCGAGCAGGAACTTCAGCCGCGCGTGCTGCCGGGAGCGGCGGTAGCCATAGTCCCGGAACACCCCGGTAACCCCGGCCCACACCTCGGCGGCCCGCGCCGGCTCGACGAACGCCCCGAGCCGGCGGGCGAACTTGGGGTTGGTGGACAGGCCGCCGCCGACCCACAGGTCGAAGCCGGGCGTCCCGTCCGGGCCGGGCACGCCGACCAGCGAGATGTCGTTGATCTCGTGGTTGGTGCAGTGCCGGGAGCAACCGGAGATCGACGACTTGTACTTGCGCGGCAGGTTGGAGAACGCGGGGTCGCCGATGTACCGGTCACGGACGGCCCGCAGTGCCGGGGTCGCGTCGAGCACCTCGTCCGCGGCTACCCCGGCCAGCGGGCAGCCGAGGATCACCCGCGGCGTGTCCCCGCAGGCCTCGGTGGAGTCGAGTCCCACCTCGTCCAGCCGCCGCCAGATCTCCGGCACGTCCTCGATCCGAATCCAGTGCAGCTGCACGTTCTGCCGGTCTGTGATGTCCGCCACATCCCGGCCGAACTCGGTCGCGATCCCGGCCACCGCCCGCAGTGCGGGCGCGGACAGCGCGCCGCCGTCGATCCGGACGCGGAGCATGAAGAACTCGTCCTCGAGCTCGTGCGGCTCCAGCACCGCCGTCCGGCCGCCGGGGATGCCCGGCGCCCGCTGGGTGTAGAGCCCGTACCAGCGGAACCGGGACCGCAGGTCGGCCGGGTCGATCCCGCGGAAGCCGGTGTGCGCGTACCGCTCGACGATCCGCTGCCGCACGTTGAGGGCGTCGTCGTCGCGCTTGATGCGCTCGTTCGGGTTGAGGGGCTCCCGATGGCCCAGGGCCCACTGACCCTGCCCACTCTGCCGGGGCATCGATGTCCTTCCAGGGTTGAGCTGCTGCCGGTCGAAGGTCAACGACCGGGACAGGCCGCGCTGCCCACCCTGCGCAGGTCGACCCACCGGCGCTCCACCAGGCGAACGCCCGTGCCGCTCATCGGGTCGACCTCACCGCCCCAGCGTCGCACACCGCCGCCGCCATCGGCCACCAGCCGCCGTGCCGGCAACCATCGGCCGCCCACCGGCACCGGCACCGACCGCGGCACGCCCGGAGGGGTCGCGGTGAGCCGGCCCGGGGCACGACGCCGAGCGCCGGTGAGCGGCGACACTCGACGGTTGCCGCCGGCATGTGTGACCATCGTTGCGTGCCGTACTCCGCTGGTCTCGTCGCACGGTTGCACGTCGACCTGCTGCGCGTCATCAGCATGGCCTGTCGCCCCGCCTGACCGGGCCGGCCTCCGCCCGGCGCGCCGCCGCGCCAGCCTGAGCACTCGCGTCCGACCCTGACCGGTCTCCCGGTCGGCTCCGGCGCGCCCGGCCCCACCCGCCCCGCGCGTCCCGCGCACCCGCGTCCCGGCTCAGCCGGGCAGTCGAGGGGACCTTCGCCCGTGCCCGCCAGCACCGCAGCAGCACCGTCCACAGTGGACCAGCCGGCCGTGGCGGCAGCCGTCGCGGCCGGCGGTACGGTGTGGCTGACCGGTCTGCCGTCGGCCGGCAAGAGCACCGTCGCGTGCGCGGTAGCCGACCTGATGCGTGCCCGCGGTCGCCGCGTCGAGGTGCTCGACGGCGACGCCGTCCGCGAGACGCTGTGCGCGGACCTCGGTTTCTCCCGTGCCGACCGGGACACCAACGTCGCCCGGATCGGCTACGTGGCGGCACTGCTGGCCCGGCACGGCGTGCTGGTCCTGGCCGCTGTGATCTCGCCGTACGCCGGCGCCCGTGACGCCGTCCGCGCCCGGCACGACGCCGAGGTGCTGCCGTTCCTCGAGGTGCACGTCGCCACCGCGGTGCACGAGTGCGCGGCCCGGGACGCCAAGGGCCTGTACGCCCGTGCGTACGCCGGACAGATCCGCGGGCTGACCGGTGTGGACGACGCGTACGAGCCGCCGCCGGCACCGCAGCTGCGGCTGGACACCGCGGGCGTGCCCGTCGCCGAGTCCGCCGCCGCAGTGCTCGACCTGCTGGAACGGGAGGGGTTGGCGTGACGGTCACGCATGCCGTGGACGCCACGGCCGGGGCGCTGCTGCGCGACCTGGAGGACGAGTCGGTGCACGTGCTGCGCGAGGTCGCGGGCGCCTTCGAGCGGCCGGTGCTGCTGTTCTCCGGCGGCAAGGACTCGGTGGTGTTGCTGCGGCTGGCGGAGAAGGCGTTCTGGCCCGGCCGGCTGCCGTTCGGGCTGATGCACGTCGCGACCGGGCACGACTTCGCCGAGGTGCTGCACTTCCGGGACCGGCGGGTGGCCGCGGGCCGGCACCAGCTGGTCGTCGCGAGCGTGCAGGCCTCGATCGACGCCGGCCGGGTGCGGGAGGTGCCGGGTGCCTCGCGCAACCCGCTGCAGACGGTCACGCTGCTCGACGCGATCGCGAAGCACCGCTTCGACGCCGTGCTCGGCGGCGCCCGCCGGGACGAGGAGCGGGCGAGGGCCAAGGAGCGCGTCTTCTCCGTCCGGGACGCCGCCGGGCGCTGGGACCCGCGCTCGCAACGCCCGGAGCTGTGGGGCCTCTACAACGGCCGGCACCGTCCCGGCGAGCACGTCCGGGTCTTCCCGCTGTCGAACTGGACCGAGCTCGACGTCTGGCGGTACGTCGCCCGGGAAGGGCTCGAGGTCCCGACGCTGTACTACGCGCACGAGCGCGACGTCGTGGAGCGGGACGGGATGCTGCTCGCGGTCACGCCGTGGACGCCGCCGCGGCCGGGCGAGCGGGTACGCCGCGAGACGGTCCGCTACCGCACCGTGGGCGACGCGACCTGCACCGGCGCGGTCCGGTCCACCGCCGTCGACGTCGGCGAGGTCATCGCCGAGACAGCGACCTCGCGGATCACCGAGCGCGGGGCCACCAGGGCCGACGACCGGGCCTCCGAGGCAGCCATGGAAGACCGCAAGCGCGAGGGGTACTTCTGATGGGCGGCCTGCTGCGGGTCGCCACCGCGGGCTCGGTGGACGACGGCAAATCCACGCTGGTCGGCCG
>DASPYH010000339.1:0-2403 GCA_035636875.1 Mycobacteriales bacterium
CAGTGGGTGGGCTGGCGGACCGGCGACCGGCCGTCGGTGTGGCGAGGCGACCCGGAAGGCCCCGGCGGCTGGGCCGCCGGATGGCTGGATGCCGACGGGCGGCTGACCGGGCTGCTCGCGGTGGACCGGCCGAGGGACGCGGTGCAGGCGCGGCGGGCGATCGATGCCGGCCGCGTGCCGGACCCGGACCGGCTCGCCGATCCGACTGTCCCGATCAAGGCCGCCTAGTCTTCCGCCTCCGGCGGATGGGGCGGCGTGGCAGGCTGGGCGGGTGGACGAGGGCGTCGAGTGGTTGACGGTCCCGGAGGTGGCCGAGCGTCTCGGGATCCCGGTGACCCGGGTGCACCAGATGCTGCGGGAGGGAGGGCTGGCCGGGGTGCGCTCGGGCGGCGTGCTGCGGGTGCCGGCGGGGTTCCTGTGCGGCGAGGCGGTGGTCAAGGGCCTGTCCGGGGTGCTGACCGTGCTGCGGGACGCCGGCTACACCGACGACGAGGCGGTCCGCTGGCTGCACAGCGCGGACGACAGCCTGCCCGGCAGGCCGGTGGACGCGCTGCGGGAGGACCGCGGCCGGGAGGTCAAGCGGCGGGCGCAGGCGCTCGGCTTCTAGAGTCGGTCGGGCCGGGAAGCAGGGGTTCCGGTGGACCGATCGTGTCGTGGCCAGCGCAAGCTGGAGGGGAGTGACGGGCTGTGACGGTGACGTTGAACGGCGGGGCCCGAGAGCTGCCGGACGGCACCGCGCTGCTGGAGCTGATCGAGCAGCTCGGGCTGCGCCCGGGCTCCGTGGTGGTGGAGCGCAACGGCGAGGCGCTGCCCCGCTCCGAGATGGACGGCGTGGTGCTCGCGGACGGCGACCGGCTGGAGCTGGTCCGGGCGGTCGCGGGTGGGTGAGCTGCCCGACGCTGGCCCGACGGGCGCCGGCTCAGCGGCTCACGCCGACCCGACCGGGCCAGCTCGGCACTGCAGTGCCGATCCCGCCGCGGTGGTCGCTGGCGCGGCCGGGGAGCGCGGTCCGGCGGGCTGGCGGCGGGACCGGCTGGCGGCAGCGCGGCTCTACCTGTGCACGGACGGCCGGCGGCAGCGCGGGGACCTGGTCGAGTTCCTGGACGCGGCGCTGGCCGGTGGGGTCGACGTGGTGCAGCTGCGGGAGAAGGGCCTCGAGGCGCGCGAGGAGCTGGCCCTGCTGGAGCTGGTCGCGGACGCCGCCAGGCGACACGGCGCGCTCTGGGCGGTCAACGACCGGGCCGACCTCGCGATGGCCGCCGGCGCGGATGTGCTGCACCTCGGCCAGGACGACCTGCCGGTGCCCGCCGCGCGGCGGGTCATCGGCGCCGGCCCGCTGGTCGGCCGGTCCACCCACGACGAGTCGCAGGTGCAGGCCGCCGACGCGGAACCGGACGTGGACTACTTCTGCGTCGGCCCGTGCTGGCCGACCCCGACCAAGCCGGGCCGGCCGGCGCCCGGTCTGGACCTGGTCCGGCGCGCCGCGAGCGCGGCGACCCGACCCTGGTTCGCGATCGGCGGCATCGACCTCGACCGGCTCGACGCCGTGCTCGCCGCCGGCGCGCGCCGGGTCGTCGTCGTCCGCGCGATCACCGGCGCGGACGACCCGGGGGCGGCCGCCAGGGCCTTCGCCTCCCGCCTGCGGGCGGTCGAGTGCGGCACCTGACGTACGTCGCGGTCCTGGCCGGCTGCCTGCTCGGCACGCTGCCGCTCGAGATCGTGCTGCGCACCCGGGTGTATGCGCGCTGGCGCCGCTGGCTGCTCGCCCTCGCGCCCACGGTCGTCGTCTTCGTCGGCTGGGACGCGTATGCGATCGCCCGCGGGCACTGGACGTACGACCTGCGGCAGATGACCGGTGTCCTGCTGCCGGGTCGCATCCCGCTGGACGAGATCCTGTTCTTCCTGGCGACGCCGACCTGCGCCATCCTCGCCTTCGAGGCGGTCCGGGCGGTCAGGCGCTGGCCGGTCGGCGACGAGCCGGCCGAGCCGGCCGAGCCGGACGCGCTCCGGTGACGTACACCCAGCTCGCGGTCCTCGCCGTGACGGGCGCGGTGCTCGTCGACACGATGCTGCTGCGCACCTGGCTGCTGCGCCGGGGCACCTTCTGGACGGCGTACGCCATCGTGCTGTTCTTCCAGCTGGTCGCGAACGGCATCTTCACCGGGCTGGCGATCGTCCGCTACGACCCCGCCACGATCGTCGGGCTGCGGGTCGTCTTCGCCCCGGTGGAGGACCTGCTGTTCGGCTTCGCGATGGTGACCGCGACGCTGTCGACCTGGGTCTGGCTCGGCCGCCGCGGCGTGCGCACCTAGCGGGCCGCTGCGCCCGCCGGCCCGCCGCCAGCCGGGCCGGCTGCAGCCTGGCCGGTCGGCTGGTCAGGCGGGCGGGGAGACCCCGTGTCGG
>DASPYH010000340.1:0-2304 GCA_035636875.1 Mycobacteriales bacterium
AGCGGCCACTCCTCCTCGCCGGCTGGGGCGTCATCCGGCTCGGCAGGACCGGCCGGCGGCAGCGCCCGGCGCGGCTCGAGCGCCACCGCTGCCATGATCCGCGTCTTCAGCGAGGACGGCGGCGCCTCGTCCGGCACCGCGTATGCAAGGTCGCCAACCGTGCGCAACGACTCCCGCACCGTCTGGGTGCAGCGCTCGCAGCCGGGCAGGTGCACCGCGAAGCTGGCCTCGTCGTCCTGCTCGAGCGCGGACAGCGCCCAGCCCACGGCCAGGGCGTCCCACTCGCCGTGGTCGCCGTAGTCCTGGCGGGGATCGGTCGGGGCGGTCACAGCCGAGCCCCTTCCGAGTCGGAGACCCCGTCGAGCAGGTCCCGCAGCCGGCGCATGCCGGCGAGCATCCGGGTCTTGACGGTGCCCAGCGGGGTGCCGGTGCGTTCGGCGATCTCCCGCTGGGTGTAGCCGGCGTAGTAGGCCAGGACCAGCGCCTCGCGCTGTGCCGGGGGCAGCGACCCGAGTGCCTGGCGTACCCGCTCGCCGCGCAGCCCCGCCCACGCCGCGTCCTCGACGGGAGGGATGTCGGCCGACGACGCCGACGTGTACCCGTCGGCGTCCTCGGCCAGTTGCTGCCGGCGGCGGCGTACCGACTCCTCGCGGCGCACCGCGTCGACGGCCTTGTGGTGGGTGGTCGCGAGCAGCCAGCTCGGGAAGCCACCGCGGGCCGGGTCGTACTTCGCCGGTTCCCGCCACAGCGCGAGGAAGACCTCCTGCACGACGTCCTCGGCGAACGCCGGCTCGCCGGTGATACGCCGGGCCAGCGCGAACGCCGGCCGCCCGTACCGGTCGTAGAGCGCCTCCAGTGCGGTGTCGTCGCCATCGGCCACGCGACGCACGAGCACGCCGTCCGAGGCGTCCGCCTCGGGCCGGGGTGCCGGCGGCATGGTCACGGTGGCCGTCCTCACGCGGAGCCTTCGTGCGATGACGACAGCCGGTTCGACGAGCCGGTGTTCGTCCGGCGACACATTACCCATCCGGCGGGACGGTCGTTGCGAAGGTAGTCACGCGTGGTAAGAAGTCGTGCACACGGGGGGTTCAGAATGACCGGTCGAGTGTCAGAAGTTCGTACGGCTGTCACGTTGCGTCTCGTCGTGCCCCGCGCAGACGTCCTTCTGGACGCCTCGCTGCGGTACGACCGGGATGACCCGTACGCCGTGCACCTGTCCTTCCCGACCGCACCGGGTCGGGACCCGATAGAGTGGATCTTCGCGCGGTCCTTGGTCGCGGACGGGCTCAGCGTCCCCTCCGGGGATGGCGACGTGCGGATATGGCCCTCTCCGGAGGATCTGAGCGGGCCGGTCTACGTCGAGCTGTGTTCGCCGTCGGGCCGGGCGCTGTTCGCCGTCCCGCGGCCGGTGCTCGCCGACTTCGTCGGCCGCTGCCACGCGCTGGTGCCGCCCGGCGCCGAGGGGAGCTTCCTGGACCTCGACGCCGAGCTGGACATGCTGCTGCACGACGACCTCAGCTGACCGGATCGCCGCGGGGCGCCAGCAGACCGGTCAGCGCAGCTCGCGGCGGCCGGCGACCGGCACGCCACCGACCACGGTGGTGATGACCGCCGGCGCGCCGAGGTGGGCGACCAGGTCGGCCTCGTGCCCGGCGGCCAGGACGGCGAGATCGCCGTGCGCGCCGACCGCCAGCCGGCCGATGTCGGTACGCCGCAGCGCCGCCGCGCCGCCGCGGGTCGCCGCCCGCAGCGCCTCGTCCACGCCGAGGCCCAGCAGCGGGCAGGCCAGCTGGAGCACGTACGGCATCGACTCGCACCACGACGTGCCGGGGTTGCAGTCGGTGCCCAGTGCGAGGCTCACCCCCGCCTCGCGCAGCACCCGTGCGGAGCGCCAGTCGCCGCCGGTGGACAGCGTCGCCGTGGGCAGCAGCACGCCGACCACGCCGGCGGCGGCCAGCGCCCGGGCACCGGCAGCGTCGACGTGGTCGAGGTGGTCGGCCGACACGCAGCCGCACTCGGCGGCGAGCTCGGCGGCGCCGGTGCGGGTGAGCTGCTCGGCGTGCAGCCGGCCGCCCAGGCCGGCCGCGGCGCCGGCGACGAGCAGGGTGCGGGCCTCCTCGACGGTGTACGCGCCCCGGTCGCAGAAGACGTCTACCCAGCGGGCGCCCAGCCGGGCGGCCTCCGGCAACACGGCGGCCAGGTTCTCGACCTGCGTCTTGCGGTCCACCCCGGCCGGCACGACATGGGCGAGCAGCGTCGTCTCGACCCGGATCGGCACCCGCGCGGCGAGCCGGTCGACCAGCC
>DASPYH010000341.1:0-7061 GCA_035636875.1 Mycobacteriales bacterium
GCCGAGTGGACCGCCGACGGCCGGCTGCGCCAGCCGCTCCCGCCGCTCGACCAGCGGCCGTCCGGTCACGTCCTCGCCGTCCACCTCGAGCAGGTCGAACACGCAGAGCACGACCGGGTACGCCGCCAGCAGGTCGGGACCGGGCTGCGTCACGCCGAGCCGCTGCTGGAGCCGGCTGAACGACGTCTGGTCGCCGTCGAAGGCCACCACCTCGCCGTCGACGAGGAAGTCACGCCGGTGCTGGCCACCGAGCGCCGCGCGCACCTCGGGGTAGGTGCCGGTGAGGTCCTTGCCCGTACGCGACTCGAGCCGGATCTCGCCGCCGTCCTTGCTGGCCACGCAGCGCTCGCCGTCCAGCTTGCGCTCGAGCAGCCAGTCGTCGCCGAAGTCGCGGCGGTCGGTCAGCGTCGCGAGCATGAGCGGGACAGCCATGCCGGCATCGTCCCGCGCGGACAGCGGTCGGGCGAGCACAGGCGCGAGAGGCGGACGCCCGGAAGCGACGGGTCAGGGTCGGCAGCGGCTGGGCGGAAGGCTCGTGCTTACGGCGGCCTTCCACACCCCGTCCTCGCGCCGCATCACCACGGTGCGCGCCACCGCCACCGCACCCGCGACGGGGCCCGTCCTCCCGGCCATCACGGTCCGCTGCCCGCTGTAGTCGGCGCAGCCCAGCAGCGTCACCTCCCCGGGCCGGGCGGACAGCACGGCGGCGGACGCGACCACCGGGCCGGAGCTGGTGGACTGGGCGGCGACCGCCGCCGAGAGGAGCCGCCGCAGCTGGCCCAGCCGCGGTTCGGCGGCGACCTGCGGCAGCGCCGGGTCGTCGGGGTCCGGGTCCTCCGTCAGCAGCACCACCGTGCCCAGATAGCGCTGGTAGGCCCGGATCACCTCGTCGACCGCCGGACTCCCGGCGCGCTTGACCCGCCACACCACCGGCGACGTGGGCGACCCGGTCGCGGTCAGCCGCAACGGCGGTGGAGTCGGCGCCGCGGAGGCAGGCGGCGCCGCGCCCGGCGGCGTGACGGGCCGCGCGACGACCACCAGCCCGGACGCCACGGCCGCGACGGCGGAGACGACGGCGAGCCGCGACACCCACCGCAACCGGCGCCGCAGCCGGACCCGCGCGGTCACCGTCCCGGGCACGCCGGGAGTGTGGCAGACCACCCGCGGGCCCGCCCGCCGGGTCAGGCGGCGGTCAGCCCTGCTGGCGGTACTCCCGCAGCAGGCCCCGGCTGATGATCGTCTTCTGGATCTCGCTGGTGCCCTCGCCGATCAGCAGGAACGGCGCCTCCCGGAACAGCCGCTCGATCTCGTACTCCTTCGAGTAGCCGTAGCCACCGTGGATCCGGAAGGCCTCGCTGGTGACCTCGAAGCAGTACTCGGAGGCGAGCAGCTTGGCCATCCCCGCCTCGACGTCGTTGCGCTGGCCGGAGTCCTTCAGCCGCGCCGCGTTCACCATCATCAGGTGCGCCGCCTCGACCTTGGTCGCCATCTCGGCAAGCTTGAACGCGATGGCCTGGTGGTCGGCGATCTGGCGGCCGAAGGTGCGCCGCTGCTGGGCGTACGCCACCGCGAGCTCGAACGCCCGGATCATGATCCCACACGCGCGGGCGGCGACGTTGACGCGGCCGACCTCGACGCCGTCCATCATCTGGTAGAAGCCGCGGCCGCGGCCGCCCTCCGGCCCGCCGAGCACGGACGACGCCGGCACCCGCAGGCCGTCCATCACCATCTCGGTGGTCTCGACGCCCTTGTAGCCCATCTTCTCCAGCTTCCCGGGGATGGTCAGCCCGGGCGCGACCTCGCCGAAGCCGGGTTCCTTCTCCACCAGGAAGGTGGTCATGTTCCGGTAGACCGAGTCGGCGCCCTCATCGGTGCGCACCAGCGTCGCCACGATGCCGGCGCGGGCGCCGTTGGTCAGCCACATCTTCTGTCCGGTGAGGACGAAGTCGTCGCCGTCGGCCTCGGCCCGGCTGGTGATCGCGGCGACGTCCGAGCCGCAGCCAGGCTCGGACATGGAGAAGGCGCCGCGGGTCTGTCCGGTCGCCATCCTCGGCAGCAGCCGCTGCTTCTGGTCCTCGCTGCCGTGCTGGGCGAGCATGTAGGCGACGATGAAGTGGGTGTTGATCACGCCGGAGACGCACATCCAGCCACGCGCGATCTCCTCGACGACGAGCGCGTAGGTCAGCAGCGACTCGCCGAGCCCGCCGTACTCCTCCGGGATCATCAGGCCGAACAGCCCCATCTCCCGCATCCCGTCGACGATCGCCTCCGGGAACTCGTCGGAGTGCTCGAGCTCGGTGGCGTACGGGAGGATCTCCTTGTCCACGAAGGACCGGACGGTGGACAGGATCTCCTTCTGGACGTCGGTGAGCCCCGGCGTCTGGGCGAGGCGGGCCATCGGTGCGCTCCGTTCCTTCTCAGGACTCCGGCGGCGTGAACGACGACGTGCGGGACATGCCAGCGGCGCGGCCCTTTGCCGCGAGCACAGCCGCCATCTTGCGGGACGCCTCGTCGATCATCTCGTCACCCAGCATGACCGCACCGAGCTTCCGCACCGTCGTCGAGTGCTCGTACGCGTCGAGGATCAGCTCGGCGTGGTCGTAGTCCTCTTGGGACGGCGAGTAGACCTCGTTCGCCGCGTCGATCTGGCCGGGGTGCAGCACCCACTTGCCGTCGAAGCCGAGCGCGGCGGACCGGCCCGCCACCCGGCGGAAGCCGTCCAGGTCGCGGATCTGCAGGTAGGGCCCGTCGATCGCCTGCGCACCGCGGGCCCGCGCCGCCATCAGGATCCGCATCAGCACGTAGTGGTACGCGTCGCCGACGTCGTAGCCGGGCGGCTGCTCACCGACGACCAGCGAGCGCATGGTGATCGAGGCCATGAAGTCGGCGGGGCCGAAGATGACGGTCTCGATTCGGTCCGAGGCGAACGCGATGTCGTCGACGGCGATCAGGCCGGCCGCGTTCTCGATCTGGGCCTCGATGCCGATCCGGCCGACCTCGTAGCCCATCGTCTTCTCGATCTGGCTCAGCGTGAGGTCGAGCCAGGCGACCTGCGCGGCGGACTGCACCTTCGGCAGCATGATGCAGTCGAGCTGGGCGCCGGCTCCCTCGACGACGGTGACCACGTCCCGGTAGGTCCAGTGCGTGGTGAGGTCGTTGACCCGCACGACGCGAGCCTTGCCGCCCCAGTCGCCGCTGGTCAGCGCGTCCACGATGTTCTTCCGGGCGCCCTGCTTGGCGTCCGGCGCCACCGCGTCCTCCAGGTCGAGGAAGACCTGGTCGGCCGGCAGTCCCTGCGCCTTGTCCAGCATCTTCGTCGAGCTGCCCGGCACCGCGAGGCAGGACCGGCGGGAGCGCAGGGGACGCGGCGGCCTCGACTCGACGGTCATCCTCGGATGCTAGGTCGCAGCGGCTGGGGTGGGGCATGTCGGGTCGGTCACAGCCGCGTTACTCGACCGGTACGGCGCGGGCGCCCGCCCGGATCACCAGCGCGATGCCGGCCAGCAGCAGGAGCAGCCCGGGCAGCGCGGTCAGCGGCGGCACCTGGCCGAGCCAGACCGCGGCGATGGTTCCGGCGCCTGGTACCTCGAACAGGATCGCCAGGCTCACGACGGTCGGGCTCGTCGTCCGCAACACGACGTTGAGCAGCGAGTGGCCGAGCAGTTGGGCGCCGAGGGTGAGCCCGACCAGTTTGGCCCAGGTGTCGCCGTCGTAGCCGGCCAGCCGCTGGCCGCTGGCCAGGCAGAGCGCGAGCAGCAACAGGGCGCAGGTGGAGTAGCAGACCGCCGTGTACGCGGTGGTGGTCATCCCAGGGCGGATGAGCCGTTCGCGTGAGGACTTGGGGGATTGGACGGCGGCGCCAGCGGTGACGTATCCGGCGGCCAGCGCACCGCCGACGGTCGCGAGCAGGTCGCCGACGAGCGCCCGGCCGGACAGCGACAGGTCCGCGCCGGTGAGCAGCACGGCGCCGAGGACGCTGACCATGATCCCCGCCCAGACCGAGGGGCGGACCTGGCGGCCGCTCGCCCGGGCCAGCAGCGCTGCCCAGACCGGCTGGGTCGCGACCAGCGCCGTGGACGAGGCAACCGACGTCAGCGTCACGCTGGGCACCCAGGTGGCGAAGTGGCCGGCGAGCAGCGTGCCGGCCAGCACGCAGAGTCCCCACTGCCGGCGGTCCAGCCTCCTGAGCTCACCGCGGCGGCGGAGCAGCGCGATCGGGACCAGCGCGCCGCTGGCCATCGCGTTCCGCCAGAAGGCGATCGCCAGCGCGGGAGCCGCGGTCGCCGCGATGATCGGGCCGGACGTGGAGACCGCGGCGAGCGCGACCGCGATCAGCGCGGTGTCGCGCGGCGGGGGCAGCGCGATCGCGTCGGCGCCTCGGGGACCGCCGGGTACGCCGGGGCCGGGGCGGGGGCCGGGGCGACCGTCGGATACGCCAGGGCCGCCGGGGCCGGGGCGACCGCCGGGTAGGTCGGGGCCGCCACCGGTGCCGCCGGCGCGACCGGGTACGCGGGCGCCGCCCGAACCGGAACCACTGCCGCCCGCACGCGGGGAGCCGGGCGAGCGCCCGGGGGTCCCCTCCTGCACCGACCCATCCTCGCAGCCGCTGACCGGCACCACCGATTTGGTGGCCACGACCGCATCGGCTGGCGCCCGGTGACGCGGGGGCAGCGGCGTTCCCGCCACCGCGGGCGACCGGTCGGGCAGCGGGCAGCGGGGCGGGCAACGGGCGGGCAGCGGGCAACGGGCGGGCGGCGGGCAACCGGCGGGCGGCGCGGGCGCGCGGCGTGGGAGGCTGCGGGAGTGGTGGACGTACCCCCGCTGGTCGTCGAAGCGACCAAGAAGGCCGGGCTGCTGTGGATCGGGGTCGCCGGTCAGCGGCCGGTCCCGGCCTGGCACCTGTGGCGGGACGACCGGTCGTACGTGGCGACCGGTCCGGGCGAGCAGCCCGTGCCCGGCTTGGCGGAGGCTGCCGACTGCGACGTGACGGTCCGCTCGTCCGACTCAGGGGGGCGCATCGTGACCTGGCGGGCCCGCGTCGATCGGATCCAGCCGGACAGCGGGGAGTGGCGGGAGGTGGTGCCGGGGATGCTGGTGGTGCGGCTGAACCTCCCGGACTCGGCGGGGGCCGAACGCCGGTGGGCCGAGACGGTCACCGTGCTGCGGCTGACCCCGACCGGCGAGCTCGTCGAGGCCGGCGACTCGCTGCCCGCCGGCTCGCTGGCCGGGCCGCCTCCTCCCTCCCCGGCTCGGACCCGCACCACGGTGCCCTACACGCTCGGCCGCCGCCGGGCACGCAGGAGAGGATCGCCCGCCTAGCCCGCGTCGGTGAAGCCGGCGGCCAGCTGGCTGCCCGTCACGTGAGACGGACGGCCGGGCACTTCCGGTCCGGCGACGTCCCCTGCGGCGGCGGGCACCGTGGCGGCCCTCGGCGTGCTGGCGGACGTGCGGCTGCGCATCGACCGTCTCGCGCGGGCCCACGCCGAGCGCGCCGACGTCTGAGCGCCCCTCACGACGGCCGAGGGCGCTGGAGCTCGCCGACGGCGACCGGCGCCACCCCGCCGCGGACCGTGGTCCGCTCCGCCCGGCCGCCCGACGTCACCACCGTTCCGTCCAAGATGGACGGACGGCGGACCTCGGCACCCTGGTGTACCTGGTAGGCGGTCACGCCGTCGGGAGGTACCAGCCCGGACGCGGCGAGAAAGGCGCCGAGCCCGAGCGTCGCCGAGCCGGTCGCCGGATCCTCGTACCCGTCGTCGGCGATCCCCCGCAGGCGCGCCACCCGACCCTTGCCGTCCCAGGAGAAGACCACAAGCCCGGCCGAGGTGACGGCTCGCCGCAGCGCCACCCAGTCCGGCACCGCCCGCTCGACCGCCTCCGGCAGCACCGGCAGATACGTCCAGTCCAGCCCCGCTCCGGCGGTGCGCGGTGGCACGCCCGTGGCGTCGCCGGCCTCCAGCCCGACCGCGGCGAGCAGCGGTGCCGGGTCGAGCGGGTCGCCGACGGACGGCGTGCCGCCCGTCAGCGTCGCGCCGTCGCTGGTGACCTCGACGGGCAGGATCCCGGCGCCGCACTCCTGCCGGACCGCCCCGGTGGGGATCCGACCGAGTCTGGCGAGCACCCACGCGGTGCCCACGCTCGGGTGCCCGGCGAACGGCAGCTCCCGGACCGGCGTGAAGATCCGGACCCGGTAGTCGGCCTGGTCCGACGGCAGCGGGAAGGCGGTCTCGGACAGGTTGAACTCCCGCGCGGCGGCCTGCATCTGCTCGGTGGTCCAGTCGTCCGCGTCCAGGACGACGGCGAGCGGGTTCCCGGCGAACGGGCGGTCGGTGAAGACGTCGACGACGTGGTAGGCGAGGGTCGGCACCGGGCCAACGTACCGACCCTCGTACCGGTCAGTTGCCGAGCTTGGTCACGTCCACCGTCTGGTCCGCCGGCGGCGTCGGCACGGTCACGCTCTTGCCGAAGTCGAGGAAGTCCAGCCGGCCACTGTCGCCGCCGCTGGAGGACGGCACCAGCTGCAGCGGGTAGGGCTGGCCGGTGGTCGCGATGTAGAGGGAACCACCGTCGGCGGACTTGTCCAGCAGCTCGACCGCCTGGACGCCACGGATCGTCTTCTTCCCGCCCTTGGTGATCTTGGAGCCGGACGGGTCGAGCAGCTGGTCCACGAAGCGGGACTTGTCGGTGAAGGAGGCCAGGTCGACGACCCGCTTGTCGCTGACCGGCGCCTTCAGGTACTTGCCGACGAACAGGTTCGCCGCGCTGGGCCCGCCGATCGAGGTCCAGAAGTCCCGGTCGCCCTTGAGGTAGACGAGCTGGCCGATCCGGCGCAGCTCGATGGTCTTGCCGTTGTTGGAGATCGTCCCGATCGCCTTGCCGCCGTTGCCGTACCGCATGTCGAGCTGGAACGCGGCCCCCTCGGACTTGCCGCCGCCCTTGACCCGCAGCGACTGGACCTTCTTCAACGCCGCCTTCGACTTGCTGAGGATCTCGGTCGGCTCCAGGGTCGCGACGCCATTGCTGGACGGCGTCGGGCTGGGCGCCGGTGACGACGCCGCCGG
>DASPYH010000342.1:0-3718 GCA_035636875.1 Mycobacteriales bacterium
CGGCGGTGATCCCGGCCAGGGCCCGGGCGTTGGTGCGCGGCTTGGCCCGGTCGGCGTCGACCTCCCGGCGCATCCGGACCTGCTCGGCCACGTCGGCGGCGAGCGCGTCGAGAACACCGCGCAGGCCGCGGCCGCCGTGCCGGGCGCGCAGGATCAGCGCGGCCGCGACCAGGTCGCCGGCCGGGTCGTCGAGGTCGTCGGCGAACGACCGCAGCGCCGGCTCCGGCCCCTCGACGGTCAGCCGCCGCGCCAGCGCGGTGACCTGCGCGGCGATCGGCGCCGGACAGCTGCGGGCGCTGGCCGCGATGGCGTGCTCGAGCCCGCCGGCGCCGGCGGCGAGGATGTCGGCCAGCCGGCGGGTCCAGCCCGCCAGCGCCTCCAGCCGGGCGGTCCGCCCCGCCGCCGCCGGCCCGGCGCCACGCAGACGCGGAACCCCCGCGGCCGCCGTCGCCGCGGTGAGGGCCAGCACCGGCCAGCCGGTGACGGCGAGGACGAGAAGCCCGGCCGCGAGGGAGCCGAGCACGACCGTGCGGGAGGGCAGGCGCCGGCGTCGTGGCGGCCTGGGCGGCGGGGCGGGTGCGCGGCGCAGCCCGAGGACGGCGAGCAGCAGCCCGCCGACCAGCGCGGCGCCGGCGGTTCCGGCGAGCGCGGTCACCGCCGGTCTCTTCCTGCGGGCGGGGTGCCGGCGGGGTGGTCGAGCCAGGCCGGGTCGAAGCCGGCCTGGACGAGGCGGGCCCGCAGCCCGGTGGACGGCGAGTACGCCGGAGCCGCCCGGCCGTCCGCCGGCCGCGGCGCGAACAGTCGGGTGGACTCCGGCATGGCCGCGTCGCCGACCCGGCCGACCTCGACGACCTCGGTGACGAACCGGCCGGTCTGGTCCCGGTCGAGGTGGACGACCAGGTCGATCGCGTCGGCGGCGAACCGCCAGGCGGTCTCGGCCGGCATCGGCGGGGCGGCGAGCTGGGCGAGCTGCCCGATCCGGGTGAACACCCCAGCGGCGGACCTGGCGTGCAGGGTGCACATGCCGCCGGCGGCGCCGTTGGCCAGCGCGGCCAGCATCGCGGTCACCTCACCGCCGCGGACCTCCCCCACGACCACCCGGGCCGGCGAGTGCCGCAGCGCCTGGGTGAGCAGCTCGTGCAGGGTCACCGCCCCGGCGCCCTCCGCGTTCGGCTGCCGCGCCTCCATCGCGGTGATCAGCCGGTCCGGGTGCAGCAGGTGCAGCCCGAGCTCGTACTCCTCCTCGACCGTCACCAGGTGCTCGGCCGGGGGGGCCTCCAGCGCGAGCGCGCGCAGCAGCGTGGTCTTGCCCGCGGCCGGCGCCCCGGACACGACGATGTTCAGCCCCGCCCGCACCGCCGCTTGGAGGAACGCCTCCACGGCCGCCTCGACGGTGCCGAGCCGGCGCAGCTCGTCCAGGCCGGCGCGGGCGAGCCGGTGCCGGCGGATCGCGACGGCCGGGCGTGGGGTCACCTCGATGACCGCGGCCAGCCGGCAGCCGAGCGGTCCCCCGCCCGGGAGCCGCAGGTTCAGCGTCGGGTGCGCCGGGGAGAACTCGCGGGAGGTCTGCCCGGCGCGGGCGGCGTAGCCGGCGAGCAGTTCGACCAGCTCCGCGTCCGACCCGGCCACCGGTGGACCCGGCTCGTGCCGTCCGTCGGCGAGCTCGAGGACGACCCGGTCGTGGCCGTGGATGTGCACGTTCTCCACGTCGTCGCGGCTAAGCAGCCCCTCCAGCCGGCCCAGCCCGAACAGGGCGCCGAGGACCGCGGACGCCAGCCGCCGCTCGGCGTCGGCGGTCGGCGCCGGCCGGCCGCCGGCGGCGAGGTCGAGCACCCACCGCTCCACCTCGCCCGCGACCAGGCTGACCGCCAGCGCCCGTTCGTCGGCGGCGTCCATCCCCGCGTAGCGGGGCTGCCGGCGGTGCTCCTCCAACTGGACCGCCACCCGGCCGCGGAGGTCGGCGACCGCATCCCAGTCGACCCCGGCCCCGGCGGTTCGGGCGGGCGCTCGGCCGTTGCTGACGCTCACCGCGCACCGTCGGCGGCGACGGACGGGCCGGGCGGGTGGTGCAGCGCTGCGGCCGCGGTCCGGGCGGCCCGCAGCAGCGCGGACCTGCCGAGGTTCCGGCCCGGTCCGGTGCCGTCGGACAGCTGCGCCGCCGCCGGCCGGTCCTCGGGCAGCGCCGCCCGCACCGGCAGGCCCACCGCCCGAGCGACGTCGCCCGGGCGGTAGGGGCCGGCGCCGGTCAGCAGCAGTCCGAGGCTGGTCTGCCGGCCGAGCCGGTCGGCCGCCAGCACGGCGGCGGCGCGGGCGTGGTGCACGCCGCGGACGGTCGGCCGGCAGGCCAGCAGCACCGGGTCGGCGGCGGTCAGCAGCGGCCAGGGTGTCCCGGGGCCGATCCGGCCGCAGTCGGCGATGACATCCACCGCGACGCTGTCAGGCTTGTGCAGGTGGTGGAGGGCGGCGGCCAGCCTGGCCCAGTCGCCGCCGCCGAGGGCGTCGGCCTGTTCGGCGCGGGCCAGGCCGGGCAGCACCAGCAGGTGCCCGGCCTCCGGCACGGACACGCAGTGCGCGGCCAGCGTGGCCGGGTCCAGGGCCGGGGTGTGCCGGGTCGCGGTGACCGCGGACAGCAGCCCGCGGCCGGTGCCGGCCCGGCCGGCGAGCCAGCCGGGGGCGATGTCGCCGCCGGCCGGGTCGCAGTCGGCGAGCAGCACGGGTCCCGGCCAGGCCAGGGCCAGGGCGACGGCGGCGGTGGTGCCGCCGGGTGCGCCCTTGGCGTCGAGCACTGCGAGCAGCATCGGCACGCTCACCCCGCCGGGAGGAGGAGGACGGCGACCCGCCCGGTCGAGGCGAGCTCGGCCAGGCCCGGGCCGGCGGTATCGGGGACCGCGACGTCGACGGTGGTCACCCCGTCCTCGTCCCGGTCGCCGACGCCGACCACCGTCGCGGCCACCGGCGGTGGATCCATCCGGGCCTCGGTGCCGCCGTCGTTGCCGGGCACCGGGACGACCAGGGTGCGGTCCCCAGGAGCGAGGCCCCGGGCCGGCATCTGACCGGACCGCAGCGGCAGCCCGACCAGCTGCTGCCCGGCCTCCGGCGGCCGCCGGTCGGTCAGCTGGGTGTCGGTCAGCAGCGACCCGGCGCGCAGCGGCACCGCCGCCCGCATACCGACTGCCCCGTCCCGGCGGCCGGCGCGGACCGGGCGCAGCGCCGGGTCGACCGGCACTCGGGCCACCGCCAGGTCTCCGGCCTGCACCGGCTGCCCGGCCGGGACGTCCCGGGCGACGGCGAGCACCTCCACCCGGTCACCGGCCCGCCCGACCAGGGTCGCGGTGCCCAGCCCGCCGAGCAGGACCAGGACCAGCCCGGCGGCGGCCACCGCCGGCCGGCGCCGCAGCCGCGGCAGCACCGGCGCGGGCGAGGCAAGGACGTCCGGCCGGTCCTCCATCGTGGACATGCCGCTCACCCGGTGCTCCTCAACTGGTCACCAGCGCCTGCGCCTCCGCGACCACCAGCCGGGCCGCGGTCGCCGACGTCAGGTCGTCCAGCGACCCGGACGCGCCGCCGGCGGTGGTGCCGCCGACCCAGGCGACCCGCCAGCGGATCAGCCACCGGGCGGTCACCGCCTGCCCGGGCGACCTGGCGGACGAGCGGGTGTAGACGTGGTCGCACGTCGGCGACGGGACGTGACCGGCGTCCCGGCCTCCGGTATAGGGGG
>DASPYH010000343.1:0-10042 GCA_035636875.1 Mycobacteriales bacterium
CCTCCTGCCGGGACCGCCGCAAGGCGCGGGCGTCGGTCGAGGCGGTGAGGAAGACCTTGAGCGGCGCGCCGGGTGCGACGACGGTGCCGATGTCGCGGCCCTCCACCACGACGCCCCCCGCCTCGGCCAGCCGGCGCTGGAACGCCACCAGTACGGCGCGCACGCGCGGTATCGCCGAGACCGGGCTGACCGCCGCGGTCACCGCCGCTGACCGGACCTCCCGATCGACCCGCCGCCCGTCGACGGTGACCCTCGGGTGGTCGGGATCGGTGGACACCTCCACCCGCACCCGCTCGGCGATGTCGGCGACCGCGTCGGCGTCCTGCGGGTCGACCCCCGCCCGGAGGACGGCCCAGGTCACGGCCCGGTACATGGCACCGGTGTCGAGGTAGCGGAAGCCGAGGCGGCGGGCGAGGCCGCGGGCGACGGTGGACTTGCCGGTGCCCGAGGGGCCGTCGATGGCGATCACGTCGCGCACGGTGCTCGTCCTGCCCCGGGCTCGCGGTCCGACCACACGGGCGTCATTCTGCCCAGCTGCCGCGCGGTCGATCACACCGCCATCATTCGGTCTCTTCCTCCAGTGGAGAGAGAGTCGACTAAACAGATTTCGATCACGTCTCCAGTACAGGGCGCTACTACGACAACCGAGCGGACCAGCAGCGGGGCCATGCTGCAGCCGTGGTGGGTGCCGCTCGCCGCTCCCCTCGCGGCCGGGTCTCGCCGCTGCGCGGCTCCCGCTGCCGGCTGCTGGCGTGCACCGCCGCGTCGCCGCCGCGTGCTCCGGTCGGTCTGGGGCGGCACAGATGCCCGAGCCGCCGGCGCCGGAGTGCGCGGGACAGGGCTCGGTTCCGCCCTCGCGGCTCGAAGCGGTCCCCATTGACGTCGGGGCGCCGGTCGCCTCCCGCTCGGCTGCCTGCGTCCTGCCGCCCAGACGCAACCGAGGGCCACGCGGCGATCTGGAGGGCCCAGGGCGGCACGCGGTGGCGACTGGCGACCAGATCCTCCCCCAGTCGCCACACCGTCGGTGTCCGCAGAACTGCCAGGTCGGCCGGCGAGTAGCGCTCCAAGCCGTCCTCGACGCGGCGGCCGAACGGCCCTCGACGGGCCCTCGACGGGCCCTCGACGGGCCCGGGCTTCGGGTGAGCCCCGTGGCCGCAGCGGTGGCCGGCGCAGCGGCGGCGTGGCCGGGCCTCGAGCCCTTCGCGGCGGCCACCGGCACGCCCCACTCCGGCCGGGCGTGGTTGGCCGGACCCCACGCCCGGCGTCCGGACGGCAGGTGGAGCCACACCGGGTCGGCAGCTGCCGCGAGCCTGCTCGAGGCGGATACGGGGTGCCGCGCACGCCCGGATGCCGAAGACCCCGACAGGCAGTCGTCCCTGCCGCGCCGACCCGGCGGCGGATGCCGCAGCACCCGCCGTCCCGGGCCCGGGCAGACGCGGGCGGACGGCACGGTCGCCTCCCTGCGGGGGTCGTTTGATCTTTCGACTTGCCGCGTTCCAGCTTCAGTTACAAGCAGGCGGATCACTGTATCGACACGCCGCCGAGAGGACATGGATCTGAGCCCGCTTGGGCTCTTGTAAGCCTGTCGGCCAGTCAGAGCTGCTGCCAGGGAGACAGCGATCTGATGCTCTGTCGATTTGGCTACGGGGCCACGACCCCGGCTCGGCCATCGTCGAGCAGAAGCTTGTCGACATACCGGCCTCAGTTACGCTGAGAGCTCTCCTCTATGTCGACAGGTCCACCGGACACCCGAGCGTGGTTCATCGGATCCCATAGAGAGGATCTGTCGACTTGCCGCACGAGCACGACCGGTGGCGTCACTGCACCAGCTCATCGCTTCAGATCTTCATCGACAAATCAGCAGATCTAAGCAGCGACTTATCGGGATACTGGCCTAGCGCTGAGGTGATGAGGCGTCAGGACGCCGAGTTGACCAGGTGATGGAGATCCCCGATCTCCCTCTGGTTAAGTCGACGAACCGTCCCCGACCGCTGATGACCGAGCTGCACCGGCCCGACGGCCGTGCGGACCAGCCGCGACACCGGATGGCCGACCTCGGCGAGCAGCCGGCGGACGACGTGCTTGCGCCCCTCGTGCAACACCACCTCGACCACCGCCCGACCGCTGGCGACGTCGACGACGCGGAAGGAGTCGACCGCTACCGTACCGTCGTCCAGCTCGACACCGGCGCGCAGCCGCCGACCGAGGGCACGGGGTATCGGTCCCGGCACCTCGGCCAGGTAGGTCTTCTGCACCCCGAACGACGGATGGGTCAGGCGGTGTGCGAGCTCGCCGTCGTTGGTCAGCAGCAGCAGGCCCTCGGTGTCGGCGTCCAGCCGTCCGACGTGGAACAGCCGCTCGTCGCGCTCGGCGACGTAGTCCCCCACCGCCGGGCGGCCGTCCGGATCGCTCATGGTGCTCAACACCCCGCGCGGCTTGTTCAGCGCGAGGTAGACCAGGTCGTCCCGGACGTTGACGCGGGCCCCGTCCAAGGTCACGACCGCGGTACGTGGATCGACCCGGAGGCCCTGTTCGCGGACCACCATGCCGTCGACGCCGACCCGGCCAGCAGCGATCAGCTCCTCGCAGGCCCGGCGGGAGCCGAGACCGGCGGAAGCGAGGACCTTCTGCAGACGAACGCCGTTCGTCTGATGCTCACGTTGAGAGTGCGACATCATCCAGTTGTGACGTATCGGGAAGGAGTGGAGCGAGAGACGGTAATTCCTCGAGCGACCGGAGGCCCAACTTCTCCAGGAAGAGCCAGGTCGTCCGGTAGAGACCACCGCCGGTGTCCGGGTCCGCGCCGCACTCCTCCACGAGGCCCCGGCTGAGCAGGGTACGCATCACCCCGTCGACGCTCACGCCCCGGATCGCGGACACCCTCGACCGGGTGACCGGCTGACGGTACGCGATGACCGCCAGCGTCTCCAGCGCGGCCTGGCTGAGCCGGGCCTGCTGGCCGTCGAGCACGAACCGCTCGACATATGCGGCGAAGTCGTCGCGGCTGTAGAGTCGCCAGCCCTCGGCGACCTCGCGCAGGTCGAGGCCGCGACCGTCGGTGTCATACTCCCGCCGCAGCGAGCGGAGGGCCTCCTCCGCCTCGGCCACCGGGCAGCCGAGGACCTGGGCGAGCACGATCGGGCTGGTCGGCACGTCGACGACGAGCAGCACCGCCTCCAGAGCCGACCGCAGGCGCCGCGAGTCGGAGAGCTCCCGGTCCTCGGCGAGGACCGGGAGCTCCCCCCCGCCGAGTTCGACCCGGTCGTCGTGACCCTCGCGTGGCTCCGCGTCCTGCACGGGATCGGCCTCGGTGGCTCGACTGACCTGAGGTTCGCCCGGAGTACCGCCCGCCTGGTCGGTGGCCCGCTCGTCGGCCGGTGGAGGCGGCCCGTCGACGAACGGCGAAGGCGACTTCCCATCACTCTCATCTTGACGGTCTGTCGTGATGTCGACAGGCAGGCGTACGGACTCGTCGTCTTGCTGATGAAAAGACTCGCTCACCCGTACTCCTCGTCGAGATCCTGCCCGCCGCCCGGCTGTCCCCCGTCGGAAGCGCCCGTCCAGCGCACCCACAGCTCTCCCAGCGGTGCGACCTGGTCGAAGGCGACGGCGCCCTCCCGGTACAGCTCGAGCAGCGCGAGGAAGCGCGCGACCAGCTCGACCGTGTGCTGGCAGTCCTGGGTCAGCCCGCGGAAGGTCGACCGCCCGGTCCTGGCCAGCCGCCCGCGCAGGATCGCCACCTGCTCCCGCACGCTCACCCGGATCGTGTGCACGTGCTCGAGCGACACCGTGGGCACCGGCTTCGGGCGAAGCGCTCCGGCCGCGATCCGGGCCAACTGCTCCGGCGAGATGGTCAGCAGCACCTCGGGCATCAGCTCGGCGAAGCGCGGCTCGAGCGGCACGGCGCGCGGGAAGCGCCGCGACTGCGCCCGCTCCAGCGCGCCGAGGTGCGCGGCCACCTGCTTGTACGCCCGGTACTGCAGCAGGCGGGCGAAGAGCAGGTCCCGCGCCTCCAGCAGCGCCAGGTCCTCCTCGTCTTCGACCTGCGCCGACGGCAGCAGCCGCGCCGCCTTCAGGTCGAGCAGGGTCGCCGCCACCACGAGGAACTCGGTGGCCTGACCCAGGTCCCAGGACGAGCCGAGCGCGCGGATGTGGGCGATGAACTCGTCGGTCACCCGGGACAGCGCGACCTCGGTGACGTCGAGCTGGTGCCTCGAGATCAGCGAGAGCAGCAGGTCGAACGGACCCTCGAAGTTCTCCAGCCGTACCTCGAAGGCCCGCGGCCGCTCCGGCACCGTCATGCCGGGCAGCGCCGGTCCGGCGTCGCCGGACCCCGCTCCCCCGTCGACGCGGTCCTCGGCCCCCCGCGGGGCGGACGCGCTCACGGCTGCGACGGTAGCGCAGCGGACCGGGATCCTCCGTCAGCAGGCGGCAAGGCGTTGAGTCGACATACCGGCAGCGAGCTACGCCGCGGCGTCGAGCAATGAGCCGACCGCCGTGTCGACGATCGCGAGCAGCGGCGGGCTCGAGCCGCCGAACGGCAGGACCAGCAGGACCAGCAGCGCGAGCACCCCGAGGTTCTTCTCCACCAGGTACTCGCGGGCGCGCTGCCAGCCGACCGAGCCCGTGGCGGCGAGCTCCAGCAGCCGCCACCCCGGCAGCGGCGGCAGTGGCACCAGCGCGAGCACGGCCATGCCGAGCAGCTCCAATCCCAGCGCGAAGAGGAACACCGGTGCCGCCGAGCCCTCCACTCCCCGCAGCACGGTGCCCGGGCCGGCACCCGGCAGCGCCTGCCGGGGACCGCCCGCCAGCAGGTAGCCGAGCAGCGCCAGCACCCCGACCAGCGCGACCGCGGCCGGGCCCGCGAGCAGTGCCACCGCCAGCCGGCCGCGCGAGCGCAGCGGCATCTCCGGGGTCACCCCCCAGCCGGGCCCGGCCAGCGCCGCGGCGACCGCGCCGAACGGGTCGAGCACCCGCCGCACCCCGCCCAGCCGGCGGAACGCCGCCCGGTCGCCCAGCGCCCGCGCCGCGGCCGCATGCGCGTACGCCTGCAGCACGAGGGCCAGCAGGAAACCGACGAGCAGCCCGAGGAAGGCGACCGGGGTGCCGAGCGCGCGCAGCACGTCATCCGGCCCGGCGAGCCGATGCGGCCGGCGACCCCCCGGCACGCACCCGTGCCGGCGCTTCGCGGGGCGGCACTCCTACGACTCGCGCAGCCGGCGGACGAGGATCGAGCTGTCGCCCTTGGCGTCCAGGTCGGCGAGCACGACCGCGACCGCCTCCCGGACGATCCGGCCGCGGTCGACCACCATGCCGTGGTCGCCGCGCAGCGCGAGCCGGGCCCGCTCCAGCTCGAACAGCTCCTCGGCCGAGCAGTAGACGGTGATCTTCTCGTCGTGCTTCTCCCGGCCGCTCGGCCGGGGGTCGGCGGCACCGCGCAGCGGCTGCCGCCGGGTCTGCCGGATCCGCCCTGGCGGCCGCCGGGCCTGAGCGGCAAGACCGTCCTCGTCGTCGAAGCCGTGCGGGCCGGGCGCGCGCAAGCCGGCGAACGGCGGCTCGGCCGCCGGGGCCCGCTCGGTGAAGTCGGCCAGCCCATCGCCAGCCGGCGCCGCACCGGTCAGCGGCGTGACCGATGCTCCTCGCTCACCGGCCGGCTCCTCGCGCGGCACCCCCAACCGGGACAGCCGCTCGACAGCCCGGCGCCCCTCCGCCGGCGCCAGCGGTGCGGGCTGGGGGGACGCCGAGGTCGGGGACGCCTCACCCGTGCCGCCCGTGGAACGGAACAGCTCGGCGGCGCCGGGCAGGCTCGGTCGCCGGCTCATCGGGTGAGCACCTCCTTGGCCAGGGCACGGTACTGCAGGGCGCCACTCGAGCTCGGTGCCCAGGTGGTGATCGGCTCGCCGGCAACAGTGGTCTCCGGGAAGCGGACCGTCCGGGTGACGACCGTGTCGAACACGGTCTCCCCGAAGGCCTCGACGACCCGGGCGAAGACCTCCCGGCCGTGCACGGTGCGCGCGTCATACATCGTCGCCAGGATCCCCTCGATGTGCAGCCGCGGGTTCAGCCGCTCGCGCACCTTCTCGATCGTGTCGATGAGCAGCGCCACCCCGCGCAGGCTGAAGAACTCGCACTCGAGCGGGATGATCACCCCGTCGGCCGCGGTCAGCGCGTTGACGGTGAGCAGGCCGAGCGACGGCTGGCAGTCGATCAGCACCAGGTCGTAGTCCGGCAGCGCCGGGACCAGCGCCCTGGCCAGCGTCTGCTCCCGGGCCACCTCGTTGACCAGCTGCACCTCGGCCGCGGACAGGTCGATGTTGCTGGGGACGAGGTCCATCCCCGGCACGTTCGTCTTCAGCAGCACGTCGTCCAGGCTGACCGACGACTCCATAAGCACGTCGTAGATCGTGCGGTCCAACTGGTGCGGCTGGACGCCGAGCCCGACCGACAGCGCGCCTTGCGGGTCGAAGTCCACCAGCAGCACCCGCCGGCCGTACTCGGTGAGCGCCGCGCCGAGGTTGATCGTCGACGTCGTCTTGCCGACGCCGCCCTTCTGGTTGCACAGGGCGACGACCCGAGCCGGACCATGCGACTCCACCGGGACCGGCTCGGGGATCGTCCGGCGTGGGCGCTGCAAGGCCGGGTCGGCGCTTCGGCCGGACCAGGAGGCGGGCGCCCGGCCCTCGTCGACGTCGGCGCCCTCGTTGCCGGGTCGGCGGACGGTCGCCCGCAGCTCGTCGACGGCGAGCAGGGTGCTGTCCCCAGCCCCGGTTGTCGACTTGCCCATCAGTCCGCTGGCCTCTCTAGCGGTCAAGCGTTGACTCGTTCTGACGCTGAGACATCACGCCGACGGCGACCGACTGTAAGGCGGCCAAGAGGGCGAAACAAGCAACCAGGCCGAAGCTGGGGACAACCCGGCGCGTCCCTGTGGACGGCTGTGGACCAAGACGTCCCGGCCTGGGGACGAGCGGTCAAGACCTGTGGACGAAGGTCAGGGGCCGCTCCGGTGCGGCCAGGGTCCGGACCGTGCAGGACCCCCTCCGGTCAGCGGGCGCGGGGATGTGCGGTGACGTACACCTCGCGCAGCCGGTCAACGGTGACCAGCGTGTAGACCTGCGTCGTCGTCACGGACGCGTGCCCGAGCAGCTCCTGCACCACCCGTACGTCCGCGCCGCCGTCGAGCAGGTGGGTGGCGAACGAGTGCCGCAGCGTGTGCGGCGACACGGTGGCCGCGAGACCGGCCCGGTCGGCCGCGGTGCGCAGGATGGTCCACGCGCTCTGCCGGGACAGGGATCCGCCCCTCGCGTTGAGGAACAGCCGCGACGTCCCCCTCCCGCCCGCGGACAGCACCGGCCGCGCGCGCACCAGGTAGGCGTCGACCGCGCGCAGCGCGTACGAGCCGACGGGCACCACCCGCTCCTTGCCGCCCTTCCCCCGCAGCAGCACCGAGCCGGAACCGCGGTCGAGGTCGTCGACCGCGAGCCCGACCGCCTCTGAGATCCGTGCCCCGGTCCCGTAGAGCAGCTCGAGCAGCGCCCGGTCCCGCACCGCCAGCGGGGTGCCGTCGAACCCGGCAGCCTCCAGCAGCCGCTCCACGTCCTCGACCGACAGCGCCTTCGGCAGGCGCCGGGGCGGGGCCGGCGGCCGCACCGCCCGCGCGACGTCGGCCGCCACGATCCCGTCCCGCACAGCGAAGCGGTGCAGCCCACGGACCGCGACGACGGCGCGGGCGGCCGACGCCGCCGACAGTGGCGGGTGGTCCGCGTCCCCCTCCCGAATCGAGGCCAGGAACCCGGCGACCAGGGGCTCGGTCACCGCCCCGAGGCGGTCGACCCCCGCAGCGGCCAGGTGGTCGGCGTAGCGGCGCAGGTCCCTTGCGTACGCCGCGAGCGTGTTCGCCGCCACGCCGCGCTCGACCGCCAGGTGCGCGAGGTAGTCGCGCACCAGATCGGGCACGTCGTCGCGGGCCCGCTCCCGGGGCTCTGCCCCTCCGCCGGCCCGGTCATCGCCGGCTCCGTCGGCCCCCCCGCCGCCCGCCCCGTCGCCGGGTTCCGACGGCGTCCCCGCCGACCCGTCCGGCCCGGCCGTCGGCGTGAGCTCGGCACTGGCGCCGGTCGGCCCCGAGGGCAAGCGCAGCACCGGCGAGCCCGGCCCTGGCGGCGCGGTCGGCGAGGCCCCGGCGGTCCTCAGCGCAGGCCGTCCAGGCCCAGCGCCTCCGCGACCGGCACCGCGTCCATCCCGTGCGCGGCGGCGACGGGAGCGCTGGTCACCTGCCCGCCCACGATGTTGACCCCCGCCCGCAGCGACGGGTCGGCCGCGACCGCGTCGCGCAGGCCACGGTTCGCCAGCTCGACGGCGTACGGGATCGTCACGTTGGTCAGCGCGTAGGTCGAGGTGTGCGGTACCGCGCCCGGCATGTTGGCGACGCAGTAGAAGACCGAGTCGGCGACCCGGAACGTCGGGTCGGAGTGTGTGGTCGGCCGGGACGACTCGAAGCAGCCGCCCTGGTCGACGGAGATGTCGACGAGGACCGAGCCGGACTTCATCCGGGAGACCAGGTCGTCGGACACCAGCATCGGCGCTTTCGCGCCCGGCACGAGCACGGCACCGATGACCAGGTCGGCGTCCAGCAACGCACGCTCGATCTCGTACGCGTTGGATGCCACGGTCTGCAGGTGGCCCTGGTATATCCGGTCCGCGGCGCGCAGCTTGTCGATGTTGCGGTCGAGCAGCAGCACCTCGGCCTCCATGCCGAGCGCGATCGCGGCCGCGTTCATCCCGGACACGCCGGCGCCGAGCACGACCACCTTCGCCGCGTACACACCGGACACCCCGCCCATGAGCACACCGCGACCGCCCTGCGCGCGCTCCAGCGTGTGCGCGCCGACCTGCGGCGCCATCCGACCGGCCACTTCGGACATCGGTGCCAGCAGCGGAAGCGAGCCGTCCGGCGCCTGCACCGTCTCGTACGCGACCGCGTCGATGCCCGACTTCAGCAGCGCCTCCGTGCAGTCGCGGGACGCGGCCAGGTGCAGGTAGGTGAACAGGGTCCGGCCGGCGCGCATCCGGCCGTATTCCTCGGGCACCGGCTCCTTGACCTTGAGCACGAGATCGACGTCCCAGACGTCGTCGGGGTCGCCGAGGATCTCGGCGCCGGCGGCGACGAACTCCTCGTCCGGCATCGACGAGCCGACCCCGGCCTCCTTCTCCAGGTAGACCCGGTGCCCGGCCCTCACCAACTCGTCGACCCCGGCCGGGGTGATCGCCACCCGGTACTCGTGGTCCTTGACCTCCCGCGGGATGCCGACCCTCACGACCCGATCCTCCTCCGGCGACGGGCCGGCCGGGCGTCGTTGCCCGCTGGTCCCGCTGATCCGCCCAGGGAGTGTAGGCGCCCCCGCGGACTTGACATAAGCCCTGCTCCCGCGACACGCGCAACTCCGAGGTTGCGCGTCAGCGCCGATGGGCAACCTCCGCGTCGCGGGGCACGACGACGGGCGGCACCGCGGCGTTCGGTGGCCGGACGCTGAGCCCCCGCGACCGTCCTCAGTGGTCGGGGCGGGCCGCCCAGGGCGAGTCGGCAGGGCGCAGCGGCGCCCAGTCCCGCTGCCTGGCGTACGCGCCGGCGAGCAGCCCGGCGACGGCGAGCGAGTTCTCGATCTCGCCGGTGAAGACCGACGCCACCGCCTCGTCGAGAGGGACCCGGTGCATGCCGAGGTCGGTCTCCTCCTCGACGCCGACGTGACGGTCCTGTTCGGACACCGGCGTCAGGTCCCGGGCGAGGTAGACCCGGACGGCCTCGTCGGTGAGACCCGGCGACGTGCGGAGGTCGACCAGCACGTGCCAGGTTGCCGCGCGCAGGTTGGCCTCCTCAGCCAGCTCCCGCTTCGCGGTCTCGGCCGCCGGCTCCCCCGGCACGTCCAGCAGCCCGGCCGGCAGCTCGACCAGCCAGCGGCCGACCGGGTGCCGGTACTGCCGGATCAGCACGACGCGGCCGGCGTCGTCGAGCGCGACGATCCCGACCGCACCGGGGTGCTCGACCAGC
>DASPYH010000344.1:0-5589 GCA_035636875.1 Mycobacteriales bacterium
GGTCGGGCGTCTACAACGCCACCAAGCACGCGGTGAACGCGTTCAGCGAGTCGCTGCGGCAGGAGGTGACCGGTCGCGGCGTCCGGGTCGTGGTGGTCGAGCCGGGGGCCGTCGCGACCGAGCTGCGGACCCACATCACGCAGCAGGACGCGCGGGAGACGGCCGAGCGCCGGGCGGCGGCGATGCGTCAGCTGACCTCGCAGGACGTCGCCGCTGCCATCCTGTGGGCGGTCACCCAACCCGAGCACGTCTCGGTCAACGAGGTGCTCATCCGGCCCACCGACCAGGACTGGTGAGCTACGGCGGGTTGCGCCGCCACAGGGGCTGCGGCGGGTGCGCACTGCGCTGGTCCGAGCGCTGGCGGCGATGGAAGCCGGAGTCGGCGTGCCCGGTGGGCCGGGAGCGGCGGCCGACGGGCGGTGGGTCGCCGGCACGGACGGTGTCCCGGACGTTAACGACGCTGCGGCTGGACAGGCCGGCCAGATAGTACGCCTCCGGATCGGTGACCGCTCCCACGACCACCACGACGTCGAAGCTCGTCCTGGGCAGCTCCCTGGTGTACGTGGACCGTGTCGTGGTGGCCACGAGCCGGCAACGCCGGCGGAGGGTGACGTCGATCCTGGCCCCGGCCGCCAGCAGCTCCTCGCGGGCTTCGGCGAGCTGCCGGCGGCGCCCCGCGGGCGTCCGGGTGCCCTCGCCGAGCACCTCCTCGACGGTGGGCACCCGGCCACCGTGGGACAGCTCCAGGGCGATCCGGTCGGCCGCCTGCCGAGCCGAGCGGCGCTGCGCCCGCAGCGCGTGCAGCCGGACCACCAGCGCATCCGGGTCGTCCTGCCGCCCGGGCCGGCCGCCGACGGTCTGGCCGAGCCGGTCGTCGATGTCGGCGGCGTGCCGATCCAGCTCGGCCACCTGCCGCTCCGCCTCGTCGAACCGCAACCGCCCGTCCAGCCGGTCCAGCGTCGCGAGCCGCGCGTCCAGCCCGGCGCGCAGGTCGGCGGCGATGGCCGCAGCCTGGACGTACGGCCCCCACCGGTCGCGGACGGCGCCCGGCGCCAGCAGGCCGACCCGCTGCACGAGACCCGAGCGGAGGCGTCCGGCAGCGGCCAGCCGCTCACACACGGCCCCGACGACCCGGTCGACCCGGTACCCGCTGGGCGCGACGACCAGCACGCTCGCCTCGGGCTGCAGCAGCCGGTCCAGGAGCCGCGCGACCAGGTCGGCCGCATCGGAGCCGGGCGGCGACGAGACGGCGGCCCACCGGTTGCGCAGCGCCACCTGCAGGACCTCGGCGGACCGGTCGTCGACGCTCCGGGGGTCGGCCGACTCGACCGCCGTCGCGATCCGGTCGTGCAGCTGGCCGCCGGGGCCGCCCAGCACCAGCGCGGCCTGGTCGAAGCGGAACGTGGGCGGATCGGGCGACGCTCCGGCCACGGGCGCCAGCGCCGCGAGCCGCGCGCGAAGCGCCCTCGGCGGGCCGCTCCCGTCGACCGCGAGCCGGCCGTCGACCACCCGCGGGCCGAGGTCTGTCTCGGTCTCGACCAGGAGGCCCCCCTCGACCACCGGGCCGAGCCGGCCGCCGACCCGTCGGCTGCCGGCGGTCAGCCGCACGGGGGAGTCCTCGACGAGTTCCACCCCAGCCGGCCGGTCGACCCGGTAGAGGCAGCCGGCCGGCTCGCGGGCGACGCGGGTCGCGTCGACCGCGAAGGCCGTCGAGAGCCGGTCGCCCCCCGCGCGCGCCGCCAGCGTCTCCTCGACGGTCGCCCGCACCGCCCGCAGCGTGCGCTCCTGCTCCGGTCTGGACATGGCCACCTCCAGCCCCGTTGCCTGAACCAAGCGTAATCAGACGAACACGATTGGCAACACTCCTGGGTCGAGTGCCGCGAATGCGGACCCGTTATCGACCGTCGACGAGGCCGAGCAGCCAGGACGGCCCCACCACCTGTGCTCCCACCCTCGACAGCCGGTTGCGTAGCCCGCGGTCCGCCGTGACCACCAGCGCGGTGTACCCGGCTGCGGCGGCGGCAGCGACCTCGACGAGGGTGTCGTCGCCGGAGCCCGCAGCCGTGATGACCTCGACCGGCCCGGCCGGGTCGTCGGCCACCGATCGAGCCGCGCCCTCGACCACGGCGACGAGGTGGGGAAGCAGCACGTCCAGCGGGCCGGCATCCACGGCGGGCGGCAGCGCCGCCGCGGGCAGCCCGGCGGCCAGCGGCGTGAGCGTCGCCAGCAGCCTGCGGGTCGCGCCGGCCCGGTCGCGCCACCAGCCGTCACCGCCGCCCCGGGCGCCGACGACGTTGGCGGCATCGACGATCAGGACGAGGCCGCGTGGCGCGGCTCGCAGTCGCGGCCAGGTCCCGGCGAAGCCGGGGTGCAGCGGCAGCGAGTCCACGGCGTCCGTGTCCACCCAGCGGACGTCCTCGCTCTCCCCACCGGTCGGCCGGGGGTCGGTCAGCCCGAGCAGCGCGCCGACGACGCTGCTGTACGACCAGCCGCCGTGGTCCTCGACCAGCAGGCCGGTCGGCCGCACGACGCCGGGGTCGATGCCGGCTTCCTCGCCCGTCTCCCGCAGCGCCGCTGCTACCGCCGACTCGTGACTGTTGCGGGCCCCTCCCGGCAGGCCCCAGGTGCCGCCGTGGTGGCTCCACCAGGCCCGGTGCTGCAGGACGACCCGGTCCAGGCCGGCGGCCCGGTCGCGCAGCAGCAGCCCGGCCGCGCCGTGGCGTCCCCAGTGCCGGTGCCCCAGCGAGCACCACACCCAGCCGTCGCCGTCGCCCACCCCGGCAAGCCTGCCAGTCGCCGGGCCGGTCAGCCCGGTGGGCGCGCCCGGGGCCGCCGCCCGGCGACGACGGCCGCCACGATCGCCCCGGTGACCAGGCCGCCGACGTGCGCCTGCCAGCTGATGCCGGGCACCGCGAAGGAGATGACCAGGTTGATGCCGATCAGCACGGCGATGCTGCGGACGTCGGCGCCGATCCGGTTGCGCAGGACAGCCAGCGCGCCGAAGACGCCGAAGACAGCACCCGAGGCACCGACGCCGAGGGTGGTGGGCGGGGCGAGCGCGAGCGCCAGCAGCGAGCCGCCGAGGGCGGAGGTGAGGTAGATCGTGCTGAACCGGGCGGAGCCGATGGCCCGCTCCAGCGGCGCGCCGACGATGAACAGGGCCAGCATGTTCGAGCCGAGGTGCAGGAAACCGGCGTGCAGGAAGGCCGCGGTCAGCAGCCGCTCGTACTGGCCGGACTCGACGGCGACCGGCAGCAGGCCGTACCGGTAGGTGATCGCCGGGTCGGCGGTCTGCAGCAGGTAGACGACCACGTTGATCGCGATCAGCGCGAGCGTGACCGGGTTGCCAGCCCTCCGGCGAGGCGGCGGCCGGCGGGGCTGCTGCGGCGGAGGGCCTCCCCACTGGCCACCCGGCAGCCGTCCGTACCGGGAGTCCCCGGCGGCCCACGGTGCGGTCCCGTCCTGCCCGGAGCCCTCCGGCCCGGTGCGGCGGTGGGCGTCGCGGTAGGGGTCACGGCCACCGGTCGTGCCGGGCCCCCCTCCGTACCGCGGCTGGGCCGGTCCGGGCGGCGGCCACCCCCCGGTCTCCTCGTGCGGCTGCGACCAGTCGCCGCTCGGCCGCCCCTGTCTGGGCTGTCCGTCGGTCACCCGGTCCTCCGTCCGTCGACTCCCCGCCCCCGTGGAACGCGCGGGCGCGCCCGGGGACTCCCGGTCCGCCGAGAGCGGAACCGTGCCGCTCGACCTTCACGCTGCATGCGCAGCTACCCGATCGCCGTTTTCGCTGTCGCCATCGGGGGATAGAGGCTGTGGCGCCGTCGACGGAGCGGGGTGTTCAAGGATGCGCACTGTTCGCCTGCCTGCCCTTCTGGCCGGGGTCCTGCTTCCGCTGGTGATGGTCACCCCGGCGGTGGCCGCGCCGTCCTCGGTGGCACCCGGCGCTCCCGGCGCCGCGGCAGTCTGGACGCCGGCCGACAAGCACGGCTTCGGCACCGCCGCGAGCCCGGCGAGCAAGGTCTGGTACACCCTCGAGCACGGCGAGCTGACCGAGGTCTACTACCCGGACCTGGGTACGCCGAGCCTGCGCGACCTGCAGTTGATCGTGACCGACGGGCGGACCTTCGCCGATCTCGAACGCGACGCGACAACCTCGCAGGTGAGCCTCGCCGACCCCGAGAGCCTCACCTACCGGCAGGTCGACACCGCGCGCAGCGGCCGGTACCGGATCAGCAAGACGTACGTCACCGACCCGGCCCGGTCCACGGTGCTGGTCGACGTCACCGTCGAGTCGCTGACCGGCGCCCCCTACCAGGTCTACGCCTACGTCGACCCGGCGCTGAGCAACAACGGGATGGACGACAGCGGCAGTTGCGGGTCCGGTCGGCTGCTGGCCAGCGACACGTCGAACGCGAGCGCGCTCGTCGCCTCTCCCGACTTCGCGCAGACCTCGTGCGGCTACCTCGGCACCAGCGACGGGTGGACCGACCTGCGCAGCGACTACGCCATGGACTGGCACTACATGTCGGCGCCGAACGGCAACGTGGTGGAGACCGGCCGGCTGAAGGTCGACGGCGTCGGGCAGCGGCACGTGACGCTCGCCGTGGGCTTCGGCGCCACGACGTCGGCGGCGCTTGCCGCCGGCCAGGCCTCGCTGTCCAGCGGCTTCCCCGCCGTGTCGTCCTCCTACGCGGCCGGCTGGCACGCCTACCTGGCCGCGCTGAAGCCGCCGCCGGCCAGCCTCGGCACGGGTCGCCAGCGCACCACGTACGACGTGTCGGCGATGGTGCTCGCCGCGCACGAGGACAAGATCTACCGGGGCGGGTTCATCGCGTCCCCCACCATGCCGTGGGTGTGGGGCACCGGCCTGGAGAACCCGTCGGGCGCCTACCACCTGGTGTGGAGCCGCGACCTGTACGAGATGGCGACCGCGTTGATCGCGGCCGGGGACACCGCCGCGGCCAACCGCGCGCTGAGCTACCTGCTCGACCGGCAGCAGAAGCCGGACGGGTCGTTCCCGCAGAACTCGACCGTGGACGGCACCCCGCACTGGACCAACGTGCAGTTGGACGAGGTCGCCGACCCGATCGTCCTGGCGTGGATGCTGCACCGCACGGATGCCACCACCTACGGCCAGCACGTGAAGAAGGCGGCCGACTACATCGTCGCGAACGGCCCCTCAACTGCACAGGAGCGGTGGGAGAACCAGGGCGGCTACTCCCCAGCGACCATCGCCGCCGCGATCGCCGGGCTCGTCTGCGCGGCCGACATCGCGCGGGCGAACGGGGACAGGAAGTCGGCGACGGCGTACCTGAAGACCGCAGACGGCTGGCAGCGGTCAGTCAAGTCCTGGACCGTGACGACCAACGGCCCCCTCGCCACCCGCCCCTACTTCCTGCGGCTGACCAAGGACGGAAACCCGAACGCGGGCACCACGTACAACATCGGGGACAGCGGTCCGAACGGCATGGACCAGCGTGCCGTCGTCGACCCGAGCTTCCTCGAACTGGTCCGGCTCGGAGTCCTGCCGGCGACCGACCCCGACGTGGTCGGCAGCCTCCCGGTCGTCGACACGCAACTAGGTGTCACGACGCC
>DASPYH010000345.1:0-6053 GCA_035636875.1 Mycobacteriales bacterium
CGGGCGCGGGCGCCGCCCCTGCCACGTGATCTTGCACCTTGCTGACAGTGAGAGTCGAATATGTCCGGTTTCGGAGTGGGCAACTGCAAGATCACGTGAGCGAGGGCCGCCGCGGGTGCCGCGGGTGCCGCGGCAGCACCCGGACGGTGTAGCCGAAGGCGCCGGTGCGCTCCAGCGGCACGGTGCCCACGGCCCGTCGCACACGTGGGCGATGGTCTGCTTCGCCGCCGTGTCCGCGTACGTCCAGGTGCCGATATTGTTCCTGCGGACCTCGCCACGGGAGGCGAAGCTGCTGGCAGGCAGTCCGGCGGTGTCTCCGGTGCTGGACGGGCTTGCGGAGCCGGTCAGGGAGCGTTCGGCCGCCGGGCCACTGCGGGCATGACCGGCGCAGGGAGCTGCCCGGCCGGACGGGCGACCTGCCGAGCCAGCCCCCGCGAGGACAGTCGTGTGACCTCACCGCTCAGCACCACTCAGGCGAGCCGGCCCCGCGCAGCCGACGGTCCCGCCGCTCTCGCCGCGTACCGGCCGTCCTGCCGGTCGAGCATCAGCGGCAGCCCGAACGTCACGCTGAGCAGGTCGGCGGTCAGCACGTCGGTCAGCAGCCCGGCCGCGACCACCCGGCCGTCGCGCAGCAGCAGCCCGTGGGTGAAGCCGAGGGGGATCTCCTCGACGTGGTGGGTGACCAGCACCATCGTCGGGGCGTCCGGGTCGGCGGCCAGCACCGCGAGCCGCGCGAGCAGCTGCTCGCGCCCGGCGAGGTCAAGCCCGGCCGCGGGCTCGTCGAGCAGCACCAGCTCGGGGTCGGTCATCAGCGCCCGCGCGATCTGCACCCGCTTGCGCTCGCCCTCCGACAGCGTGCCGAAGCGGCGGTCGGCGAGGTGCTGCACGCCGAGCTGGTAGAGCAGGTGCCGGGCCCGGCCGGTGTCGAGCAGCTCGTAGTCCTCCCGCCACCGTCCGAGCACCGCGTAGCCGGCGGAGACGACGAGGTCGAGCACGGTCTCGCCGCCCGGTATCCGCTGCGCGAGAGCCGCGCTGGTCAGTCCGATCCGCGGCCGCAGCTCGAAGACGTCGACCGCGCCGAGCCGCTCACCGAGCACCTCGGCGCGTCCGGTCGTCGGGTGCAGCTGAGCGGCGGCGAGCTGGAGCAGGGTGGTCTTGCCGGCGCCGTTCGGCCCGAGCACCACCCAGCGCTCGTCCAGCTCGACCGTCCAGGTCAGCTCGCGCAGCAGGTCGGCGGAGCCCCGGCGGAGGCCGACGCCGGTCATCCGGATCACGACGTCGGTGTCCGTGCGGTCGCCGTCCTCGGGGCCTGCCGTCACACCGCCATCCAACCGCACGCCGACGGCCGGTCGCCGCCGGGCACACCGGCGCCGGGTACGGCGCTCCAGGCCCGGCGACGGCTCGCGGTGCGTCAACCGTGTCGCTTTCCGAGCAGCGAGCGACGGCGTCGGGCAGGATGCGGAGGTGAGCCCGGCCGCCGACCCGCCCGTCCCGCCGCAGGCGGACGACGCGCCGTGGCCCGGCCGGCCGGTGCCGCTCGGCGCCACCTGGGACGGTGAGGGCACCAACTTCGCCCTGTGGACGTCCGGCGCCGAGGCCGTCGACCTGTGCCTGTTCGACGAGGGCGACACCGAGACGCGGGTCTCGCTGGAGGAGTCGACCTACCAGGTGTGGCACGGCTACCTGCCCCGGATCGGTCCGGGCCAGCGCTACGGCTTCCGCGTGCACGGGCCCTACTCCCCGCACACCGGGCACCGCTACAACCCGTCGAAGCTGCTGCTCGACCCGTACGCCCGGGCGATCGACGGCGAGTTCGTCCCGGACCCGCCGGTCTTCGGCTACGACGGCGACCCCGGCGGGGACGTCCCCGACTTCCGCGACTCGGCGCCGTACGTGCCGCGCTCGGTCGTCGTGCACGACTCGTTCCCCTGGACGGACCCGGGAGCGGGCCTGCCGCCCCGGATGGAACCCCGCCCGAACACGCCCTGGGACGACACCGTCATCTACGAGCTGCACGTCCGGGGCTTCACCAAGCTGCACCCCGGCCTCCCCGAGCCGCTGCGCGGGACGTACGCGGGACTCGCCCACCCGGCCGCGATCGAGCACCTGGTCCGCCTCGGGGTCACCGCGGTCGAGCTGATGCCGGTGCAGCAGTTCGTCACCGAGCCCGCGGTCACCCGGCGAGGGCTCACCAACTACTGGGGCTACAACACGATCGGGTTCTTCGCCCCGCACGCGGCGTACGCCTCGGTCCGCGGCGAGCAGGTGCGCGAGTTCAAGGCGATGGTGCGCGCCCTGCATGCGGCCGGCATCGAGGTGATCCTCGACGTCGTCTACAACCACACCGCCGAGGGCGACGAGGCGGGCCCCACGCTGTGCTTCCGCGGCATCGACAACGCCGGCTACTACCGGCTGCTGCCGGACGACCCCCGCCGGTACGCCGACTACACCGGCTGCGGCAACACGCTCGACGTCCGCCACCCGTACGTCCTGCAGATGCTCATGGACTCGCTGCGCTACTGGGTGACCGAGATGCACGTGGACGGCTTCCGCTTCGACCTCGCCTCCGCGCTGGCCCGCTCGTTCCACGACGTGGACAAGCTGTCCGCCTTCTTCGACGTGATCCACCAGGACCCGGTCGTCTCCCAGGTCAAGCTCATTGCCGAGCCGTGGGACGTCGGCGAGGGCGGCTACCAGGTGGGCGAGTTCCCTCCATTGTGGACGGAGTGGAACGGTAAGTTCCGGGACACGGTGAGGTCGTTCTGGGCCGGCGAGCGGATCGGCGTGCGCGACCTCGGCTACCGGCTGACCGGCTCGTCCGACCTGTACGCCGACGACGGGCGGCGGCCGTTCGCCTCGATCAACTTCGTCACCTGCCACGACGGCTTCCCGCTGCGCGACCTGACCACCTACGAGTGCAAGCACAACGAGGCCAACGGCGAAGCCAACCGGGACGGGGACGGGCACAACCGCTCGTTCAACTGCGGGGTCGAGGGGGAGACCGACGACCCGGCGGTGGTCGCGCTGCGCGGCCGGCAGGCCCGCAACATGCTGCTGACCCTGCTGCTGTCGACCGGCGTGCCGATGCTGCTCGCCGGGGACGAGCTCGGCCGCACCCAGGGCGGCAACAACAACGCCTTCTGCCAGGACAGCGAGGTGTCCTGGGTGGACTGGTCCACAGTGGACAAGCCGGGGTCGGAGGAGCTGCTGGCGCTCGCCCGCCGTCTGGTCGCGGTCCGCCGCGGGTCGCCGGTGCTGCGGCAGCGTGCCTTCTTCGCCGGCCGCCCGGTGCCCGGCGGCGACGGGCGAAAGGACCTGGCCTGGTTCCGCCCGGACGGCACCGAGATGTCCGAGCGGGAGTGGCACTCGCCGGAGACCAGGACGCTCGGCATGTACCTCGACGGCGAGGGCATCCGGCAGCGCGGCCCGCGGGGGGAGCGGCTGGTGGACGACTCGTACCTGCTGGTCCTGCACGCGGGCACCGAGGACACCACGGCGACGCTGCCCGGTCCGCCGTGGGCGAGCAGCTACGAGGTCGTGGTCGACAGCACGTACGGCGACGGCCGGCCGCCGGCCGGGATGGACCGGCCGGCGGCCGGCCTCGAGTTGCCGCTGCTCGCCCGCTCCGCCGTGCTGCTCCGCGCGATCCGCACCCCGACGGTCGCACTCGATCTCCCCGGAGCCGACCCGAAGTAGCGGCCCGGGGGGCTCGGCGGGCTGCCGAGCGGACTCGCCGCGGACGGGTGAAACCGTTGCGCATGGCCGCCGGTACACGGGGCGACTCCCGTACCCTCCCCCCTCGTGAAAGCACTCCGACGCTTCACCGTGCGAGCGACGCTGCCGCCGGAACTGGCCGCCCTGGGCGACCTCGTCATGAACCTGCGCTGGACCTGGCACCAGGAGACCCTGGACCTGTTCTCCTCCGTGGACCCCGACCTGTGGCGGGAGTGTCGCGGCGACCCGGTGCGGATGCTCGGCGCGGTCTCGCCCGCGCGGCTGTCCGCGCTCGCCCGGGACAAGCGGTTCCAGCGCCGGCTGTCCGCCGCCGACGACGACCTGGCCGACTACCTGTCCCAACCCCGGTGGTATCAGGACCTCGTCGGCGCCCCCCGGTCGGTGGCGTACTTCTCGTTGGAGTTCGGCCTCACCGAGGTGCTGCCGCAGTATTCCGGCGGTCTCGGCATCCTGGCCGGCGACCACCTCAAGGCCGCCAGTGACCTCGGGGTGCCGATCATCGGCGTCGGCCTGCTCTACCGCGCCGGCTATTTCGCCCAGAGCCTGTCCCGGGACGGCTGGCAGCAGGAGCTCTACCCGTCGATCGACCCGCACGGCCTGCCGCTCGCGCTGCTGCGTGGCCTGGACGGCGCGCCGGTGAAGATCTCGGTCGGCCTGCCGGAGGGCCGGACGCTGCGCGCGCAGGTGTGGAAGGCGCAGGTCGGCAGGGTGCCGCTGCTGCTGCTCGACTCCGACATCGAGGACAACGAGGCGCCCGAGCGGCAGGTCACCGACAAGCTCTACGGCGGGGCCAGCGACCACCGGCTGGTCCAGGAGGTGCTCGCCGGCGTGGGCGGCGTCCGCGCCGTGCGCGCCTACTGCAAGCTCACGGGCACACCGGCACCCGAGGTGTTCCACACGAACGAGGGGCACGCCGGCTTCCTGGGGCTGGAGCGGATGCGCGAGCTGACCGCCGAGGGGCTGACCTTCGACGAGGCGCTGCAGGCCGTCCGCGCGGGCACCGTCTTCACCACCCACACGCCCGTTCCGGCCGGCATCGACCGCTTCGCCTGCGACCTGGTCGCGTCCTACTTCCGGCAGCCCGAGTGGGCGGGCCTGCCGACCGACCGGGTGCTCGAGCTCGGCGCCGAGCCCGACCCCAACCTGTTCAACATGGCCCACATGGGCCTGCGGCTGGCACAGCGGGCCAACGGCGTCAGCAGGCTGCACGGTCAGGTCAGCCGGGAGATGTTCCAGCCGCTCTGGCCCGGCTTCGACGCCGACGAGGTGCCGATCACCTCGGTCACCAACGGGGTGCACGCCCCGACCTGGATGTCGCGGGAGACCCAGGAGATCGCCGAGCGCGAGGTGCCGTTCGACCGGCTGCAGGAGGGCGAGGGCTGGGAGGCGGTCGAGAAGGTCGCGGACGACGAGATCTGGGCGCTGCGTCGCATCCTGCGCGAGCGCCTCGTCGACGAGGTCCGCCGCCGGGTCCGCGCGTCCCAGCTGCAGCGCGGGCTGGCGGACGCCGAGCTGGGCTGGACCGAGGCGGTCTTCGACCCGGAGGTGCTCACCATCGGCTTCGCCCGCCGCGTCCCGTCGTACAAGCGGCTGACGCTGATGCTGCGCGACCCGGACCGGCTGCGCGCGCTGCTGCTGCACCCGCAGCGACCGATCCAGATCGTCGTGGCCGGCAAGTCGCACCCGGCGGACGACGGCGGCAAGGCGCTGATCCAGCAGCTGGTGAAGTTCGCCGACGACCCCACGGTGCGGCACCGGATCGTCTTCCTGCCCGACTACGACATCGGCATGGCCCGCTACCTGTACTGGGGATGCGACGTCTGGCTGAACAACCCGCTGC
This sequence comes from Mycobacteriales bacterium, assembly GCA_035636875.1. Taxonomy (GTDB): domain Bacteria; phylum Actinomycetota; class Actinomycetes; order Mycobacteriales; family CADCTP01; genus CADCTP01. The sequence continues at coordinate 5,576 of DASPYH010000345.1, forward strand.
GCCCGCTGGAGGCCTGCGGCACGTCCGGGATGAAGGCGGCCCTCAACGGCGGGCTCAACCTGTCCATCCGGGACGGCTGGTGGGACGAGATGTACGACGGCGAGAACGGCTGGGCGATACCGTCCGCGGACGGCGTCGATGTTGGGCGCCGCGACGACATCGAGGCCGCCGGCCTGTACAACCTGATGGAGACGCAGGTGGCGCCGCGCTTCTACGACCGCCGCGGCGCGGTGCCCGCGCGCTGGGTGGAGATGGTGCGGCACACGCTGACGTCGCTCGGCCCGCAGGTGCTGGCCACCCGGATGGTCCGCGACTACGTGCGGCGCCTGTACGCACCGGCCGCGGCCAGCTCGATCCGGCTCAGCGAGAACTCGTTCGCGGCCGCCAAGCAGCTAGCCGCCTGGCGGATCAAGGTGCTCGGTGCGTGGCCGGCGGTGCGGGTGCGGCACGTGGAGTCCTCCGGCGCGGGTGACACCCC
>DASPYH010000346.1:0-6590 GCA_035636875.1 Mycobacteriales bacterium
CACCTGGGCGACCGCGCCGACCAGCGCGCCCAGCCGGGCCGACCGGCCGCCCCGGGGGTCCGGGGGCCGCCCCCGTGATGAGGTTGAGCGGAACAGACTCAACTCTTGGTCGGTTTGCCCTAGCGAGACAGCACGAGACACCCGGGAGAAAGCCCGTCGATGGAACCGAACAAGCTGACCACCAGGAGCCAGGAGGCGCTCTCGAGCGCCGTCCGCCTTTCGGCCGACCGCGGCCACCCGGCCGTCGAGCCGGCCCACCTGCTGTCCGCGCTGCTCGGGCAGGCCGAGGGCACCGCGACCCCGCTGCTGCGCGCCGTCGGCGCCGACGTCGCCGACGTGCGGGCGGAGAACGAGACCCTGCTGACCCGGCTGCCGAGGGCGAGCGGGGCCACGGTCTCCGCGCCACAGACCGGCCGCGACCTGCTGCGGGTCCTGTCGGCGGCGCAGAAGCAGGCCGAGCAGCTCACCGACGAGTACCTCTCGACCGAGCACCTGCTGGTCGGCCTCGCCTCGGACGGAGGGCCGGTGGCCGGCCTGCTGCACCGGCACGGCGCGACGCCGGACGCCCTGCTGGCCGCCTTCGCCCAGGTCCGCGGCTCGTCCCGGGTCACGTCGGCGGACCCGGAGGGGACGTACCAGGCGCTGGAGAAGTACGGCATCGACCTCACCGACCGGGCCAGGACCGGCAAGCTCGACCCGGTCGTGGGACGGGACACCGAGATCCGTCGGGTCGTGCAGGTGCTGTCCCGGCGTACGAAGAACAACCCGGTGCTCATCGGCGAGCCCGGCGTCGGCAAGACGGCGATCGTCGAGGGCCTGGCCCAGCGGATCGTGGCCGGCGACGTGCCGGAGTCGCTGCGCGGCAAGCGCCTGGTCGCTCTCGACCTCGGCGCGATGGTCGCCGGCGCGAAGTACCGCGGCGAGTTCGAGGAGCGGCTCAAGGCTGTCCTGAAGGAGATCACCGACTCGGCCGGTCAGATCGTCACGTTCATCGACGAGCTGCACACGGTGGTCGGCGCCGGCGCGGCCGAGGGCGCGATGGACGCCGGCAACATGCTCAAGCCGCTGCTCGCCCGTGGTGAGCTGCGGATGGTCGGCGCGACGACGCTGGACGAGTACCGGCAGCGGATCGAGAAGGACGCGGCGCTGGAGCGCCGATTCCAGCCGGTGCTGGTCGGCGAGCCGTCGGCCGAGGACACCATCGGCATCCTGCGCGGCCTGAAGGACCGGTACGAGGTCCACCACGGCGTGCGGATCACCGATGCCGCGCTGGTCGCGGCCGCCACCCTGTCCGACCGGTACGTGACCGCCCGGTTCCTGCCGGACAAGGCGATCGACCTGGTGGATGAGGCGGCCTCCCGGCTGCGGATGGAGATCGACTCCCGGCCGGTCGAGGTGGACGAGGTGGAGCGGGCGGTGCGCCGGCTCGAGATCGAGGAGATGGCGCTGGAGAAGGAGGACGACCCCGCCTCCCGGGAGCGGCTGAGCCGGCTGAAGGCCGACCTCGCCGACCGGCGCGAGCAGCTGTCCCAGCTCACCGCCCGCTGGCAGCAGGAGAAGCGGGCCATCGACGCGATCCGGGTGCTGAAGGAGCAGCTGGAGGACCTGCGCGGCGAGTACGAGCGGGCCGAGCGGGACGGCGACCTCGGCCGGGCCGCCGAGCTGCGGTACGGCAAGATCCCGGGGCTCGAGCGCGAGCTCGAGGCGGCCTCGGCGAAGGTCGTCTCCGAGGGGGCGATGCTCAAGGAGGAGGTCGGCGCCGACGACGTCGCGGACGTGGTGTCGGCCTGGACCGGCATCCCGGCCGGCCGGCTGATGGAGGGCGAGACCGCCAAGCTCCTCCGGATGGAGGAGGAGCTCGGCCGCCGGGTCGTCGGCCAGTCACGGGCCGTCATCGCGGTGTCCGACGCGGTCCGCCGGGCGCGCGCCGGCGTCTCGGACCCGGACCGGCCGACCGGCTCGTTCCTGTTCCTCGGCCCGACCGGCGTCGGCAAGACCGAGCTGGCCAAGGCGCTGGCCGACTTCCTGTTCGACGACGAGCGGGCGATCGTGCGGATCGACATGAGCGAGTACTCGGAGAAGCACAGCGTCGCGCGCCTCGTCGGCGCACCGCCCGGCTACGTCGGGTACGAGCAGGGCGGCCAGCTCACCGAGGCGGTCCGCCGCCGGCCGTACTCCGTCGTCCTGCTGGACGAGGTGGAGAAGGCGCACTCCGACGTCTTCGACGTGCTGCTGCAGGTGCTCGACGACGGCCGGCTGACCGACGGGCGCGGGCGTACGGTCGACTTCCGCAACACGATCCTGATCATGACCTCGAACCTGGGGTCGCAGCTCATCGCCGACCCGACGCTGCCGGACTCGTCCAAGCGGGACGCGGTGCTGTCGGTGGTGCGCGGGCACTTCAAGCCCGAGTTCCTCAACCGGCTCGACGACCTGGTCGTCTTCGACGCGCTGACCACCGAGGACCTGACCCGGATCGTGGACATCCAGGTCGGCGCGCTGGCCCGCCGGCTGGCCGGTCGGCGGCTGACGCTGGACGTCAGCGACGCGGCCCGCGAGTGGCTGGCAATGACCGGCTTCGACCCGGTCTACGGGGCTCGGCCGCTGCGCCGGCTGGTCCAGTCGGCGATCGGCGACCAGTTGGCGCGGGTGCTGCTGACCGGCGAGGTGCGCGACGGCGACACGGTCACTGTCGACGTGTCGGACGACCGGGACGGGCTGACTGTGCAGCGGGCCGCCGCGGTCCCCGCCTGAGCCACCGTCACGAGGCCCTCCCGCTGGACCGGCGGGAGGGGCCTTTGGCATCGCCGCGCATGGCCCCGGCCCGGGCGTGGCCGGCTCAGGCGCGGTAGGCGTCGGCCCGGCCAGGGCCGGCTCAGGAGTGGGCGTCGCTCGGCCCAAGGAGGCGTAGGCGTCGCCGGCCCAGGGGCAGCCGGCCCGCGTCCGGCTCAGAGGCCGTCCCGGACGCATTGCTGGATCTCGTCGTGGTTCGGCCGGTGACCGACCCGGTCCTGGCAGTCGCGGATGGTGCGCAGCCCCTGCATGCCGAGCGAGACGGCGATGACCAGGGCGACCAGGCCGGCGACGAGGCCGACGCCGGCCCGGCCCCGGCCGAGCGCGCGCTCACCCCGGGTGACCAGCAGCCCGAACGCCCCGCAGCCCACCGCGACCAGCCCGAGCAGCAGGCCCGGGTAGACGAGCAGGCCGCACGGGATCGCCAGGACGCCGATCAGCAGCGCCGTGGTGGCGACCCTGCTCTGCTTCGGCCAGCCGGGCGCTTGCGCGGCGAGCGTCCCGGCTCTATCGGGCCGGTCGGGCGTTTCCACGGCGAGCGGCCGGGCATTGTCGGACGGCACGGCGGACAGTGTGCACGCCGAGACCCGGCGACCTCGCGCGGGTGCCGGCGTGTCTCCGGCCGGTCCCGTCGGCGTGCCGCCGCCGCCAGGGCGGTACGGTGCCGGTCCGGCGGGGCACGATCATCCGCGAGACCCCGTCGTCCCCAGGAGGGAAGATGAGCACGTCCGACCCCGGGCGCCCCGAGGATCGTCCCCCGGACCAGCCCGGCTACCCGTCCGCGCCACCGCCCCCGCCTGCGTACGGCGAGGGGCAGTACCCGTCCGGCGGCTATCCGCCGCCCGAGCGGCAGCCGGGTGGCTACGCCGGCGGCCCGCCCGGTTCGTACCCTCCGCCGCCGCCACCTCAGTACCCGGACGCGCCGCAGTACGGCACCCCGCCGCAGTACGGCACCCCGTACGGCGCTCCGGCCCCGGCGACTCCACCCCGCGAGGTGGTCTGGGCGACCCAGCTGATGTTCGCCCGGGTGGCCATCGGCATCCTCGGCGCGATCGTCTCGTTCGCCTCGTCCAGCTCGATCAAGGACGCCATCCGCCGCAGCAATCCCAACCTCACCCCGGACCAGGTCAACTCCGCGTACGCCGTCGGAGTCGGCATCGCGATCTTCTTCGGTCTGGTCTTCGCGGTTCTCTACATCCTGCTCGCGATCCAGGTGCGCAAGGGGAAGAACTGGGCGCGCATCGTGGTCTGGGTGCTCGCCGGGCTCGGGGTGCTCAGCGGCCTGCTCGGCCTGGCCGCCCCCACGACCGGGCTCGACCGGCTGTTCGGGATCCTGCAGTTGCTCGTCGACGCGGGGATCATCGTGCTGCTGGCGTTGAAGCCGTCGAACGACTACTTCCGGGCCCGCCGGGCGCCCCAATACTGACCGGCTGACCGTGCCGACCCCGGCCGGGTGCTGGATCGCACCCGGCCGGCGCCGCGTCCCGCGGCCGGCGGCCTCGGCGGCCTGGTCGGCGCCGACCACCCCGTCGCGCCGACCCGGCCGGCGCTGGATCGCGCGCCGGCCGGCGCCAGCGGCCTGCCCATCGAGCGACTTGGTGCCGACGCGGCCGGGTGCTGGATCGCACCCGGCCGGCGCCGTACCAGGGCGGGCGACAGGGCCGCCGTGGGGCCTACTCGGTCGCGATGGCGCGCAGCAGGTCGATCCGGGCCGCGAGCCGAGCCGGCCGGCTCCCGGCCAGCACGCCGGCGACCCCACCCGCGACGAGCACCACGGCCAGCGTCAGCGGCGGCGCGGCGAACGCGGCGGGCGTGCTTCCCCCGCTCACCGCGCGTACCAGGCCCCAGCCGAGCAGCACGCCGAGCAGCAGCCCGCCGACCGTGCCGAGCAGCGAGACCAGCACCGACTCCCACCGCACCATCGAGCGGACCTGCCGGCGAGACTGCCCGACCGCGCGCAGCAACCCCAACTCGCGGGTCCGCTCGTGCACCGACAGCGACAGCGTGCTCGCGATGCCGAACAGGGCGGTGAGCACGGCCAGCCCGAGCAGCGCGTACACGATCGCCAGCAGCGTGTCGACACCGGAGGTGGCGGCGTCGGCGTACTCGACCCTGTCCTGCACGGCCGGGCCGCCGTACCGAGCGGCGCGCCGCCACATCGGTCGAAGTGAGGCTGGTGAGGGTTGTTGTCATGCCGCCGAGCGTCGTCCGGGTGCGGCGGCGGGTCGTCCCCTGCGCGCGGTCACCTCGCCTACCACCGGCGCGGTACGCCTCAGCCGGCCCAGCCGGGGCGGACCAGCCCCGATTCGTACGCGACCACCACCAGTTGAGCGCGGTCGCGCGCGCCGAGCTTCATCATCGCGCGGTTGACGTGCGTCTTCGCCGTGGCCGGGCTGACCACCAGCCGCCGGGCGATGTCGTCGTTGGTCAGGCCCTCCCCGACCAGCGCGAGCACCTCCCGCTCCCGCTCGGTCAGCGGGTCGAGCCGGCTGCTGTGGCCGGGCTCCCGGGAGCGGCGGGCGAACTCGGCGATCAGCCGCCGGGTGACGCCGGGCGAGAGCAGCGCGTCGCCCGCCGCGACCGACCGCACCGCCCGCAGCAGGTCGACCGGCTCGGTGTCCTTGACCAGGAAGCCGCTGGCGCCGGCCCGGATGGCCTCGAAGACGTACTCGTCCAGCTCGAACGTGGTGAGCACGACGACCCGGACGCCGGCCAGCGCCGGGTCGAGCCCGATCCGGCGGGTCGCGCTCAGGCCGTCCTCACCGGGCATCCGGACGTCCATCAGCACGACATCGGGGACGAGCCGGGTCGCCAGCCGGACCGCCTCGGCGCCGTCGGCGGCCTCGCCGACCACCTCGAGGTCGTCCTGCGCGTCGAGCAGCGCGCGGAAGCCGGCCCGTACCAGCGCCTGGTCGTCGGCCAGCAGGACCCTGATCACGCGTCTCCCCGGTCGCGTCCACCCACCTCGACGGACGGATCGGCCTCCTCCGGAGGCGTTGCTTCGGCGAGGTCGCCGTCCTCGGCCGGGTACTCAGCAGCCGCGGCCGTCGAGGGCTGGCCGGCCCGGACCGGCGCTGGCTGCGCTGCCTCGGCGCGCTCGGCCGGACGCGCCACGGCCGTCGAGAGCGGACCCGCTCCGGCCTGGACGGGGCCCTCCACGCTGGTCGGCCGCCAGGTGCCGGTCTCCTCGGCGTCATCGCTCCCGGTGGGCTCGGCGTCGGGGGGCAGCGGCAGCCGGGCCCGGACCCGGAACCCGCCCCCGGCGCGTGGCCCCGCCTCCACCTCGCCGTCCAGTGCGGACGCCCGCTCGGCCATCCCCAGCAGCCCGGACCCGGTCCCGCCGGCGGTGGACCGACCGGCCGGGGCGGGGACGGCGCCGTCGTCGTCGACCTGCACGACAAGCTCGTCGTCGCCGTACTCCAGCCGCACGTCCGCGGTCGCCCGACCGGCGTGCCGGGCCACGTTCGTCAGCGCCTCCTGGACGATCCGGTACGCCGCCAGGTCCACCGCCGCCGGCAGCCGCCGGGGCGTGCCGGAGACCTCGACCCGCACCGGCAGCCCGGCCGCGGCCGCCCGGCTCGAGAGCGTCTCCAGCGCGTCCAGCCCGGGGGCCGGCGTGCGCGGCGCCGCCTCGTCGCCCTGCCGGAGCAACTCGAGCACGGACCGCAGCTCGCCGAGCGACTCCCGGCTCGCCTGCTTGATCGCCGTCAGCGCGGTCCGGGCCTGCTCCGGGCGCTCGTCCATCAGGTGCAGGGCGACCCCGGCCTGCACGTTGATCATGGAGATGTGGTGGGCGA
>DASPYH010000347.1:0-3964 GCA_035636875.1 Mycobacteriales bacterium
CGAGCGCCGGCTCGCCGTGAGCGGGACGACCGGCCCGCCGGCGCCGGAGGCGAGCAGGCCGGAGGCAGCCGGGCGCAGGCCGGAGGCAGCCCCGAGCGGGCCGGAGGCAGCCGCGCGCATGCCGGAGGCAGCCGCGCGCAAGCCGGAGCCGCCGAGCGCGCGCCAGGCTCCCACCCCGGTCGAGCGGGCCGAGCCGAGCGGTGCCGACACCGGTGCGCCGAAGCGCCGAGTGTCCAGGAAGGCGGAGTCCACCGCGGTCGAGAAGCCGGCCGAGAGGCCGGCACCGCCGGTCCAGCGGGTGGAGCCCCCGCCGGCGGCTCCGCTCGGGCAGGTGGACGCGGCGGCCGTCCGGCGGATCTGGCCAGAGGTGCTCGACGCGGTCAAGCGTCGCCGGCGTACGACACACGCGCTGCTGATGAACGTCTCGGTCCGCTCGGTCGAGGACGGCGTGCTGACCCTGTCCATCGCGTCCGAGCCGCTGTCCCGCCTGCTCGCGGAGGAGATCAACACAGACTGCGTCCGCGGCGCGGTACGCGACCTGCTGGGCGTCGACTGGCGGGTGCGGGTCGCGATGGACGCGGGCTCGGCTGACGCCGACCAGGGCTCGCCGGCTCCGGCGCAGCCGCCCGCGGAGGAGGACCCGCGCGAGGACGAGCCGAACCCTCCCGCGGCGGCGACGGATGAGCCGGCCGGCCGGCCCGACCCCGAGCAAGCGGCGATCTCGCTGCTCGAGTCGACCCTCGGTGCCCGCCGCGTGGAGGACCGGGCCTGACCGAGCCGGGTGCCCGTTGGCTCAGGCGACGTCCGGCATCCGGGTGCCGGGAGTGCCGGGAGCGTTGTCGGTGGTGGGGTCGTCGGTGGGTGGGTCGGCGGCTGGGGGGTCGGTGTGGTAGCGGTGGCCGGTGGGGCTGGTCCAGGTCATCCGGGCGTTGTCGTCGATCTCGACGCGCCAGCCGGCCTGGTGCTTGAGGCGATGGTGGTGCCGGCATTCGGCGGCGATGTTGTGTTCGGCGGTGGGCCCCGCCGGCCAGGGCGTCACGTGGTCGAGGTCGCAGCGGGCGGCGGGGCGGCGGCAGCCGGGGAAGCGACAGGTGATGTCGCGGGCGCGGATCAGGTCGGCGAGCGCGGCGGAGGGGGTGTATGGGGTGCGGGCGGCGTGCAGGACGGCGCCGGTGGTGGGCTGGGTGGTGACGCGGCCGGCGAGCTCGATCGCCACGTGGATGCGGTTGCCGGCCGCGGTCCGGCTCAGCCGCAGCGCCGCCGACACCTCGTCGACGGCGAACTCGCTGACCGACCGATGCCCAGGATGACCAGCGTCCCCATGACCGTCCACGCCCGACCCGCCGCACCCGCCGGGCCCGCCGCCGCCCGGGGGGCGGCGCCGGGCAAGCTCGGCGATCGCCGCGAGCTGCCCGGCGGCCACCCACGCCGCCAGCCGCTCCCAACCCACGATCGCGTCGACGAGCTGGCTGTCGTCCAGATCCTGCGGAGACGACGCCGCCAGCACCTGGGCCAGCGCCGGATCCGGATGCTGAGCTTCCTGAGTGTCCAACATGCGCTTATTCTACCGGTCTGGGCCGACAGAATCGGGCATCCCGCGGGGGAGGCGTCCTCTGCCGCTCACCGGGTGCCGAGGTAGGCGAGCACGGCGGCGGCAAGCGCGGCTGCGATCCGCTGCCGACCCGCCGGGTCCGCCAGCACTGCCGCGTCGCGGAGTTGTGAATGTTGCCGCACTCGACGATGACCGTGGGCCGGGTGGAGAGGTTCAGCCCGGCCAGGTCACCGCGGGTGACAAGGCCGTCTCCGCTCCCCACGTACGCCGCCGGTCCCAGCCCCGATCCGCCGCCGAGCGCGTCCCGGACGGCCAGGGCGAGGCGGTGGGACGCGGCAGCCACCGAGGTCCCGCCCGGTGGCGAGGCGGCGGCCTCGATAACGTGGAAGCCGGACCCGTCCGGAGGCCCCCCGTCCGCGTGCACCGACAGCACCGCGTCCGCCCTCACCGCGTTCCCGACGCGGGCTCGCGCGTCGACACACGGCCCGACGCCCGCGTCGTCCTTCCGCGTGAGCACCACCCGTACGCCCCGGCTGGCCAGCAGCGCCCGCGCCCGTACCGTCACGTCCCAGGTGAAGGCGTGCTCCGGGTACCCCTGGACCGTGGAAGCGCCGACCGTGTTGCAGGGCTTCGTCCGCCCGCCGCCCGCGTCGACCGGCCGGTCGATCACCTCAGGATGAGCGGCGTTGCCGCCGTCGTGCCCTGGGTCGAGCACCACCACCGGTCCGCCGCCCGCCGATCGCGGAGCCGGTGCCGGCTTCGGCGCCGGCCGGAATACGGACGAGTCCGGTCGGCCGTCCTCGGGTTCCGTCGGGACCGCGAAGGGCGAGACCGACGCGGGACTGGGCGTGGGGTCTGACGTCGAGACCGGCCCGGCCGCCGGTGCGCACGCGCTGACCACCGCAAGCGCGGCGACCACGGCCATGGCGAGCACAGCGACCACGGTCCGGCGAGACACGCGCCCCAGCCTGCCACCCCGGTCCGTCGGACCCGACGGATACGCTCGTATCACCTGATGGACGAGCACAGGAGATCCGAGTGCGACCCGGTGGCCAGCCCAACATGCAGCAGCTGATGAAGCAGGCGCAGAAGATGCAGCAGGAGCTGCTCGCCGCGCAGGAGGAGCTGGCCTCCGAGGAGGTGACCGGCTCCGCGGGCGGCGGGCTGGTGACCGCCACGGTGACCGGCAGCGGCGAGCTGCGCGGCGTCACGATCGACCCGAGCGTGGTCGACCCCGACGACGTCGAGACCCTGCAGGACCTCGTCGTGGCGGCGGTCCGCGACGCCAACCGCAGCGCCCAGGAGCTGGCCAGCGAGCGGATGGGCCCGCTCGCTCAGGGTCTCGGCGGTATCGGCGGCGGGCTCGGTCTGCCGAGCTGAGCGGAGCAGCGTGTACGAGGGCGCAATCCAGGACCTGATCGACGAGCTCGGCCGGCTGCCCGGCGTCGGTCCGAAGAGCGCGCAGCGGATCGCGTTCCACCTGCTCGCCGCCGATCCGGCGGACGTGACCCGGCTCGTCGCCGCCCTGCAGCGCGTCAAGGACGAGGTGAAGTTCTGCCGGGTCTGCGGCAACGTGGCCGAGGCCGACGAGTGCCGGATCTGCCGGGACCCGCGGCGGGATCTCTCGGTCATCTGCGTGGTCGAGGAGCCCAAGGACGTGGTGGCGATCGAGCGGACCCGGGAGTTCCGCGGCCGCTACCACGTGCTGGGCGGGGCGATCAGCCCGATCGAGGGCATCGGCCCGGACGACCTGCGGGTCCGCGAGCTGCTCGTACGGCTGCGGGACGGGGCGGTGACCGAGCTGATCCTGGCCACCGACCCCAACCTGGAGGGCGAGGCGACGGCGACCTACCTGGCCCGCCTGGTCAAGCCGATGGGGTTGCGGGTCACCCGGCTCGCCAGCGGGCTGCCCGTTGGCGGCGACCTGGAGTACGCCGACGAGGTCACCCTCGGCCGCGCCTTCTCCGGCCGCCGCCTGCTCGACGTCTAGTGCTGGGTCCATAAAAGGTTCACCGGCCGTGGTGTCGTTCACGCTGTTCAGCGGGCCGGGCCACTCCCGGCGGGACGCAGCTGCCTCCGCACCACGGCCTGGCGGTCGCTCCAGGTCGCCGGCTGCCGGGGGCCTCATCCAGGAGGGATCACCAAGGCGCGCCAGCCCTCGCCGTCCCGCTCCGAGACCAGGACGACCGTCTCGCCGAGGTCGGCGGCGGGTTGGGCGAGGACGGTTCGGCCCGGTCCACGCCGGAGGTTCAGCGGGTCGACCGCATGACCGGCCACCACCGGGTCGGGCAACCGGCGCATCGTCCCGCCCGGCTCGAGCCGCCACACCCCGCCCTCGTCCTCCTCCACCAGCAGGCCGCCGTCGCTCGTGCCGACCGCCGACCCCGCGGACCTCGGTCTGATCACCGGTGT